>WVZU01000091.1:12415-13319 GCA_011772275.1 Planctomycetales bacterium
GGCCGGGCACGAGATCAATAACCCCCTGGGCAGTATCGCCGGACGCGCTCAACTCCTACTGCGCGACGAACATGACTCCGAACGACGGCGGACCCTGGCCAAGATCAACACCCAGGCCTTCCGAGCTCACGAAATGATCTCCGACATGATGCTGTTCGCCAAACCGCCCCAGCCGGTCTGCGAGCCAGTCGATCTGGCGAAATTGGCCCGACAAGTGTTCGACAGCCTCCACGAACTGGCCGGACAGCGGAACATCGTCCTGGACTGCCAGGCCCCCCAACAGCCCATCACGCTTAACGCCGATCCGGACCAAATCTCCGTCGCCCTCCGCGCCATGTGCCTCAACTCCATCGAAGCGCTCGGCGGCGGCGGGCGAGTTGAAATTCGCATGGAACGCGTCCGCCAGGGACCCTCCCGCGGGGTGGAAATTACCCTCCGTGACGACGGGCCCGGCATGTCCCCCCAACAACGGGAACATATCTTCGATCCGTTCTACTCGGGTCGCGAAGCGGGACGCGGCTTGGGGTTCGGGTTATCCAAAACCTGGCGCATCGTGCAAAACCACGGGGGGCGTATCGATGTGCAGAGCGACCCCGGACAGGGAGCCACCTTTCGCATCTTCCTCCCCGCCGCTTGATGCCAGCCCGAAATTGCCCCCCCCCCACCCACGCCTGCACACAAGATCGCAGAGGACGATGGGGTGCATTACACGGATGGTAATTGTTTGGCAGCATGCGAGTATGCCTTGGAGCCGGTTAGACTTTCAAATCACCTGGACCACATTTTAAAGAGCAAGCCACCCCCGCTCTTAGCCCCGGCATTTATGCCGGGGTGATGATGTCCATGACCCCACCGGCGAGGCCCGTTTACGGGCCTTCTGGCCGCGGTGGCTTCAGCCCTGGCG
>WVZU01000014.1:0-136 GCA_011772275.1 Planctomycetales bacterium
ATCATCGCCCCGGCATAAATGCCGGGGCTCAGAGCTGGGGTAGCCTGCTCTTTAAAATGTGATCCTTGTGAGTATGAGAGTCGAAACGGCTCCCACGCATACTCGCATGCTGCCAAACAATTACAATCCGTGAAAT
>WVZU01000014.1:228-5342 GCA_011772275.1 Planctomycetales bacterium
GTCGCTGCGGCGGCGGCCGGACGGACTGCCGCTGGGCCGAAGGCCGGGGAGGTGAAGCGGCGGCAGCCGATGGTGACTGGGGCGTCGCGTCCGCCCCCGGCTGCTCGTCCTTGGCCACGGGCAGCTGCTCGTCTTCCACCACGCTCGCCGGCTCGTCCTTGGCCACCTGCTGAGCTTGTGGCGGGCGGGAGGGGTCTTCCCTTCTGCGGGAAGTCGAGGCGGTCCAGCCTGTTTTCTGGGGGCCGGCCGGGACGGTCTTGTCTGGCCTTACTTTAGAGGGCGGCGCTGGTAGCGGTTCGTTGTGGGCGGTGGGCGATACGGTGGGCGGTTTCCGTGGCCGTCCCCCGGCAAAGGCCGGTTCTGTGGCATCGATCACCTGGCGGTCGAGGCTGACCAATTGGTCGGCATAAATCCACAGTCCATCGGAAGTGATCATGCGTACGAAGACCAGGACCTTGGTTTGTGGGGGTGCTTTCTGCGGCCAGCGGAGTTTGAGTCGAATACCGTCGTGGTTTTGAAACCGCTGCAGGTCGGCCGATTTCACCTGCCAGCGGGCCAGCGGTTTGGCGGATCGCGGCCGATGGGGGTCCAGCGCGGCGACGGTCACGGTGCCGTCGGCCGGAACGATCTTGCCGGCCGCTCCGCGTGGTTCGAGCCAGACCTGGATTCCGTCCGCTGCGGGCCGCCCGTCCTGTTCGTACGCGGCGGTACCTTCTGGTTTGAGTGTGAGCGTGGCGACCGCTTCGCGACGAGCCGGATCGCTTGCATGGTGTGGCGGTTCGTAGCTGAGCGGGGCGATCGGGTCTTGGGTCTCGGCGGCGATTTCGGTCGATACCGGTTCCGCGGCTTTTACCCGGGCCGGGGGATCTTCCTCTTCCAGATCGACGACCTGAAAGGGGTCATCGGCCGTGGGGGGCTGGGTTGGCCCATGAGTGCCCAACGGTGGCAGGTGGATCTGCGGGGGCCGCAAATCGCCATTCTCATCACCCGCGTCCCTTGAGGGTGCGACCGGTCCCTTTTGTCTGAGCGGGCCGAATGGTCTGGCGGGGGGGCCCTGGGAGGGAGTGCTCGGGCGGCTCGCTGTCGGGTGCCGCAAAAACTGGTTTTCGGCCCGGCAGGCGCTGAGGTGCGACTTGTAGGTGTGGATATAATCCTGCAGCTGATAGATCATGTCCTCCTGATAGCGGAGTTCACGTTCCATCGCAACCAGGCCGGGTGGCGTTTTGCAGCCAGCGGCCAGGGGCGCTGACAGGGCCAGCGCCATACCGAAGTACCGAAAATTCATGATCGCCTCGACTATACGTCCATGCGTTCGATAATGCGATCGATCAACTTGTACTCAAGCGCTTCTTCCGGGTCCATGAACCGGTCACGATCGGTATCCTGTTCGATCTTGTCCAGCGGCTGACCGGTGTGCTTGAGCAGGATGTTGTTCAGGCGGTGTTTGGTCTTCTTGAATTCTTTGGCATGAATCATGATATCTTCGGCGGTGCCTTCCATGCCGGCCAGGGGCTGGTGAATCATGATTCGCGAGTTGGGGAGGGCGTTCCGCTTGTTGGGGGCTCCGGCGGCCAGCAGCACGGCGCCCATCGAGGCGCACTGTCCCACGCAGTATGTCGCCACATCACAGCTGATCAGTTGCATCGTATCGTAGATGGCCAACCCGGCGCTGACACTGCCGCCAGGCGAGTTGATGTAGAAATGCACGTCGGCCTTGGCGTCATCGGATTGCAGGAACAGCATCTGGGCCACGACGGAGTTGGCGATATCGTCGTTGACGCCGCTGCCGAGGAAAATAATGCGATCCTTTAGCAGGCGACTGTAGATATCCATCGCCCGTTCTTCACGACCGCTCTTCTCAATCACGTAAGGAATCAAAGGCATCGACCTGACGGCTCCTGGGGTCCTAATCCTCGTCCTCGTCCTCCACAGCCGGTGGCTTGGTGAGGATCTCGTCGACAACACCGTATTCCTTGGCGTCCCCGGCGCTCATGTAGTAATCGCGATCCGTGTCTTTGGCGATCTGTTCCATCGGCTGACCGGTGTGCTGGGACAGCAGTTTGTTCAGCACTTCGCGCGTCTTGAGAATCTCTTCCGCTTGAATTTCGATATCGGAAATCTGTCCCCCCACCTGCCCATACGGCTGATGAATCATGACTTTGGCGTGGGGCAGGATATAGCGTTTTTTGGTGGCGCCTCCGGCCAGTAGTACCGCGCCGCCGCTGGCCGCCAGGCCCACACAGTAGGTGGTGACATCACAGCTAAGAATCTGCATGGTGTCGTAGATGGCCAGGGTGGAACTGACACTGCCGCCGGGCGAGTTGATATAAAAGTTGATGTCCTTGCGTCGATTCTCGCTCTGCAAGTAGAGCATCTTCATAATCAGTTCGTTGGCATTGCCGTCATGAATGGGTCCCTGCAGGAAAATGATACGGTTTTCCAGCAACAGATCGCCCAGCGTCATCCAACGTTGGCGCTGGTAGTCGCGACCGGCGGCGGTCGGATCGGCCAGGGGGAGACCGGCCAGGGGCGAGCGATCTGGCAGGCTATGGAGGGGGGCAGCAGTGTGTTTCATGGGAATTCCTTGGCGCCGGTGCATCCTTTATCCGGGTTCCTCCGTGATGAATTCGCCGGTCGTCATGACGCCGGGCCAGGGGGGGTCTCAGGTGTGATCCTTCGGTTCGGCCAGCTTTTCGGCATCGGCGTGGTGGGCGACCGGAATTTCTGATTCTTCGCCGCCGGCGACGGCCATGTCGACTGCTTCGATCGTGTCGCGTTCCAGCTGAAAGTTAACATCCTTGAATTTCGCGTGTTCCAGCACCTTTTCCACAACTTTCCGCTCGATGATCTGGTTCCGCAGGGCGTCCATCAGCCCCTGTTTCTCGATGCGGGCCCGGACGCGGCGGGGGCTTTCGCCTCCCTGGACGGCGATCAGGGCAATTTCCTGGTCGTAGTCGTCCGGCAGGGCATCGATTTCTTCCTCCTCGGCGATCCGCTCCAGAATGAAATGTTCCCGCAGCGCGCGGGCGGTGTTTTCCCGACTGTTCTGCCGCAGTTCGTTGACGTGAGCCCGAATCATGTCGTCGGTGAATCCGCTGCGCCTCAGTTCCAGCACAATCCGCTCCAACTCCCGGCTGCTTTGGCGCTTGAGCAATTCGGGCGGCAGGTCCCAATCGGCCGCTTCGGTCAGCAGCTGAGTGATCTGCTGTCGAGCCCTTTGTTGCTGTGCGTAGTGCAGCTGCCGTTCCAGCTGATCTTTCACCGCATCCCGCAGGTCGCCTTCGCTGTCGAATTCGCCCAGTTCCAGCAGGTGATCGGCGGTCATCTCGGGCAGTTCGAACTTTTTGACGTCCAGGACCTCGAAGGATACGGCGACCTCCTGGCCGGCCAGGTCGGGATTGGCCGCATCCTGGCTGACCTTTAATTTCGTTTCGCGCGTCTGACCAGCGGTAACGCCCTGCATCAGTTTGTCGAATTGTTCGATCTTGCCATCACGAAAACTCAAGACGGGCCGCAGGGCGAACGATTCTTCCTGGGCCTCGCGGACGCGTCGGCCCTCGTGGGAGACGGTGATGTGACAGGTCAGGTAATCGCCTTCTTCCGCCGGCTGGCTGGAGGGCACGCGTCGGCCTTGATTGGCCAGCATGCGTTGCAGTTGACGCTGGACGTCCGCGTCGTCGAATTCGCGCATGGGCCGTTCCACCTTGAGCCCTTTCCATTGCGGCAACTTGAAGTCGGGTCGGACCTCCAGATCGAATTCGAAGGTGAACGGGCCTTCCGCCGGCAGTTCGACAGCTTCCAGATCAATATCCGGTTCGCTGATGGCGGACAGCTTGTGTTCTTCGTTGATCTGCGCCATGCAGTCCATCAACAGTGTCCCTTTGATCTGGTCGGCAACGTCGTCGCGATAACGGGCTTCGATCAGTTTCCGCGGCGCGCGCCCAGCGCGAAAACCAGGAACCGCCGCAGCGCCCATCATGTCGCTAAAGGCTTCGTCCAAGTAACGATCGATGTCCTCACGAGCAACCGTGACCGTGATGTGTCGCTGGCAGGCACTCGGTTTGTCGATCTGCACGTCCAGCTGCAGTGCGGCCGGCTGGTCCGACTGATCAACGTCGTTTTCCAATGTTTCGTCCGTGGCCATTTCTTGCGCCTCGAAATGCGACAGACGGCTCAGGCCGCCTGCTTGTCTGGTCCACCGAAAACTGCCTGTACGTCCCGACGGTTTTCTTGAGACCGCGTCCCCCCAACCGGTGATCCGCGAGCAGTCCAGACCGGACACCGGTAACCGAAGAGCGGGTGATGGGATTCGAACCCACGACAACAACGTTGGCAACGTTGTGCTCTGCCAACTGAGCTACACCCGCATCCATCCCACTGGGTACCGGAAACGCGCGAACCGGGCGACTGCTTGCAGACAAGTTCCAGACAAGCAGGTCACCTTCGGCCTCAGGCGAACCGGCGGATTATAGGAGCCACCCTCCCTCGTGCAAGGTCAATCGCTCTTTCCCCTGGAAAGTTACAGCCTGACTCGCGAAAACGTCAAGGGGCACTCGGCTCGCAGGCGACAGCCATCGCGGCGGTCGAGCAACCGTTGGGTCGCTTTTTCCAGCCCAGCCGGCAGCGGCCCTGGCCAAAGGGCGAAAACCGGCCATCCGGTGCTGGCAGGCCTATCGTTGCCACCACGGTTTTCCTCGGATACCATACAAGGTTGCGTCAAACCGTTGTTCCTTACGCCAGCCGGGGCGGCCCTGCCGCCGCGTGCGTGGAGGGTCGCCAAGCGATGGACGCCAAGCTGGTTTTGCACAGAAAAGGCGCCAAGCCAACAGTCATCCGGCTGAAGAAGCTACCCATGACCATCGGTCGCGGGCGGGAAGCCGATCTGACCATCGCTCACCCAATGATCAGCCGGCTGCATTGCGAGCTCTACGTGGCCGATGGCGCGCTATGCATCCGCGATTTGGGGTCGCTCAATGGGACCTTTGTCGGTGATGAGCAGATCAGCGAAGCGTCACTGGAGTCGGGCGACGAGCTGATCATCGGTTCGGCCCATTTCAAGGTCGTCATCAACGAGGAGGCGGCAGCCGTCAAGGAAATCGAGGCGGCGGCCGTCA
>WVZU01000144.1 GCA_011772275.1 Planctomycetales bacterium
TTAGCCATCGTCTGCACCCGTTATTGGACTAACACCGACCACAGGACCCCGGCGGCGACCGCGGACCCGATCACTCCCGCGACGTTGGGAGCCATGGCGTGCATCAGTAAGAAGTTGTGGGGATCCTCCTGCTGGCCGACCATTTGCACGACGCGGGCCGAATCGGGAACGGCGGACACGCCCGCCGCGCCGACCAGAGGATTGATTTTTTCTTCCAGGAACAGGTTCATGATCTTGGCGAACAGGACGCCGCCGGCGGTGGCCACGGCGAAGGAAGCGGCGCCCAGCGCGAAAATCATCAACGACTCCTTCCGCAGGAAGTATTCCGCCTGAGTGCTGGCCCCTACCGCAAATCCCAGCAGGATGGTGACGATGTCGATCATGGCGGTCCGAGCGGACTGGGCCAGCCGGTCGGTCACGCCGCTCTCCTTCATCAAATTGCCGAAGAACAGCATCCCCAGCAACACCAGCGCGCCGGGTGCGATCAGCGTACAAATCAGGAAGGCGGCGATGGGAAAGATGATCCGTTCGCGCTTGGAAACCTTGCGGGGCGGCTTCATGCGAATCAACCGCTCTTCGCGCGTCGTCAGCAGCTTCATGATCGGCGGCTGGATCACCGGCACCAATGCCATGTAGGAATATGCGGCGATCGCGATCGCTCCCAGATACTCTGGCGCCAGCCGCGCCGACAAGAAGATGGCCGTGGGCCCGTCCGCTCCGCCTATGATCCCGATCGCCCCTGCCTGCTGAGCGGTAAAACCGAGGTACAGGGCGCCCAGCAGGGTTAAAAAGACCCCGATCTGAGCGGCCGCGCCCAGCAAGACCAGGCGGGGGTTGGAGAGCATCGTGGAAAAGTCGGTCATCGCGCCGATGCCTAGAAAAATCAAGGGCGGAAACAGACCGAACTTGACCCCCGTATAAATCATGCTCAACACGCTCATGTTCATCGGTTCGAACTCGCCGGTCACCTTGTGGATGCCGTCGTCGTACACACCCAGCGACATCGAGTCCAGATACGGGATGTTGCCCACGATGACCCCAAAACCGATTGGCAATAACAGCAACGGTTCGTAATCCTTGATGATCGCCAGCGCGATAAATACCATCCCGATGACGATCATCACCGCGTTCCCGCCCTCCATCTGGGAAAAGCCGGTCGTGTCCAGAAACTTCAGCAGGATTTCCATACAGGCTCCCCGCAGGTTGTCGTCATCATCTGCCTCGCACCCAGCGGCTACGAGGCTCGCTGTTTCGCTTGACTGTGCAGCGCCAAACCAATGGCGACCGCCAGGGCCTCGTCGTCCGCCCGCCCGCTGGCGGGCGGCCCGTGATGCGGCTCTTCAGGCGGCAACACGTCGGCCAAGCGGGCCAGCAGCTTGGGCAAGATGGCAATGAAGAGGGTCACCAGCACCAACGCCGTGAACACAATCACCATGCCCGTAATGGCAATGCCGACCCCCTGGTTGTCCACGATGTTCTGGAGACTATAACTCGTTGCGCCAAGCATGACGGGACCGTGGGTCAAGGGGATCTTCAGGGCGGGCGGGCCGCCGAACGACCGGCGGTGGGTGTCAAATCGCCTAGGGTACCCAGCCAGCGGCCAGCTGTCGAGGGTGCCGGCTGCGGGAAACAGGCCTTTGCGGGGGACACTGCAGCCGCGTTCGCTCAGCCCGCCCTGGCTGCCTGTCGGGACGTTTTTCCCTGGACGTTTTCCCACCCGCCGTTTTTTTCCAGCGGATGTGAGCAGCGCACCTGCCACCCTGGGCGTGGTCCCGCTCTACCCGTTTCCGTCCCCGTCGGCAGCGGGGTTCTTCGCCCGCTTTTGCGTTGGGGCGGACTCAAAAAAGAGGGTCACGCGGTCCAAGAGGGGCTTGGATGCATGTTCCGTCGTGTCCTCCACACGGCATTCGAAAGCGAAGCCGTAGCCGGCGGGCAGGCTGCTTAAAGCCATCGCGGCGGGGGTGCGACGGATCTGCTTGGAAAAGCCCTCCATGTGGCCCGCGTACAGACGAGCCGTCCCCGTTGTTTGTGTCTCCGCCGCATTGCGTGTCCTGCTGTTTCCATCCGCTGAAAAACCTCCCGGTCGCCGGCTGGCATTGCAGCGCAGGAGCACCCCGGCTGCTCAAGCCCGACCCCAGGCGGAAACGCCATCCCTTCGTACCAAGATGGCA
>WVZU01000376.1:0-1177 GCA_011772275.1 Planctomycetales bacterium
AGAAAAGCACGCGGCTGCTGACATGAAACCGAAAAGGCGCCGGATGCGATAACGACCAGTTGCTGTAATCGGCTAAGGTGTTACGCAAAGTGCAAAATGCACCCTCGGCGGGCTGTCAGGGCCGAGCGGTTTTTGCGGGCCGGTCTCGTCTTTGTGCGGTCGCAGCGCCATACGCTAAGGAATCGGCGCATGGCACTCGCCAACCCCTGACCGGTCGCGAAACGGTTTTCCGTTCACGTCGCATCGTCCGGCCAACGGCCGCTTAGGGTTGTGCCTGCGGCTGACCGGAAACAAGTCCCGGCTTAGCACCTTCGCCAGATGGGATCTCTGCCGGTAACCATAATCCCGCGGCCGACTCGTGCAGGCGGATACCGGCCGGGGGCTGGATTCGCCGAACCGAACCATCGGCCGGTTTCTGAGCGTAGGCGTAGCCCAGCAGGTTTTCATAGCCGATGTTCCTGGCGTACGGTTTGTAGACCATCCGGTCCTGGTACCGCGGGTACTCCGGGTGATCTTTCGGTAACGGGTTGGCAAACGGTTCGCGGGGCGCCAGGGCATAGATATCTGCGGTCACGACCTGCTGTCCCGACCGTTTGTCTTCCAACAAGAAGACCGGCACGCTGCCCTGCACGGGGAAGGCCAGGAATTCACTCCAACGTTTGCCCCCTGCCGAGGTGGACAACCGGCCGTTCTGAACCGACACCGGCTGGCGCGCGGCGGCGTCAAAGGTAATGGGTTTGATTTCGGCGTGAGCGGACAGCCGAGACGCCACTTTGCGGACATCGGCAAAGGTTCCGGAAATCAAGAACCAACGAATGGAACACGATTCCCCCGGCCTTAAGGCCAGCTTGGTCACCTGCTCGGCAGCCTCGTAGTCACGTTCCCCGGCTTTGCCGGCAGTGCCCCACAAAATCTTCCGCTCGCTCTCGACCCGGTAGGGCACCTTCACGAAATCGGCCGGACGATTCTCGTTCCCCTGCACGTGCTGGGTCCCAAACACCAGGCTCAACGCCGACGACGCATCGTCGGCGGGATCCTGCACCCAGGCCGCCCACCCCCCCGCCTGCGGCAACCGCCGCTCGGGCACATTGTCCCAGTTCCACAACCCCGTTTCTTCGGCCCACGAACCGTCCGCTTTGGAAATGATCGTATGGGGCAGGCTCGACTTGCGGACACC
>WVZU01000376.1:1269-2023 GCA_011772275.1 Planctomycetales bacterium
TTGACCAGCCGCAGCGTTTTCGTGGCGCCGTCCCACTGTTTGCGGAGGCAAGGTGAATAAAAAGGAGCCGGGGCGCGATCGTCATCAGGACCAGCCGCTTTGACATAGATTCCCGCCTGGTGGACGAAGTACAGCAACGGGAAGAGGTCTCCCCATGACCCCGGATGCTTGTTGTGGAACTGGTGAATGGGGTCGGCCAGCACTTCGCTGGTAATCACCGCCTGCCAGACTTCGTCGTTCCAGGGAGAAGGCTCGCGTTGGGGCGGGACCGATTCGCCATAGGGGCCGCGCAACGAGTAGATGTGGCCCCCCTTGCCGACGCCAAGCCGCCAGCCCTTGCCCTCCAGAGAAGCCAGAAAGACATGCTTTTCGTCGACGTCCACATTCCACTCAGAACCACTGGGCGAATAGGTGAACGAACAGCGAGTCGCTTTGGCAAGCGAGGGAATGCCCGAACCGGGGAACAGGTCCAGCACCGAAGCAGGCCCGCCCTGGACCGCAGGGTCGGCATCCGCTGGCCGGCTATCGACCACACATCCCCAGAATCCGCAGGCGGCAATCAGCAGCACAGCGGGAAGCCGACGGCGATGCCGCGGGTCTGCAGAAACCGCGCGCCCCCCCGGGCTGGCCACCAGGCCACCATGCCGCTTCGAAGGGACAAGACGCGATACCATCCGGCACTTCATCGATACAGGCATCCGGGATCCACTCCTATACGGCGGGCTCAGGCTGGGTTGCTTGCAGGAAGATTACG
>WVZU01000203.1 GCA_011772275.1 Planctomycetales bacterium
TCGAAACGGCTCCAACGCATACTCGCATGCTGCCAAACAATTACAATCCGTGAAATGCACCCGTTCCAGGTTGTTTCGACAACGGGTGGGCACAGCAAGGTGGGTTGTCCAGCGGGCAGCTGGATTGACCTACCTTTTTGCAGCGAAACGAGTATGTTGGTCTGCAATCCTGAGCGGGCTGGGGTATGGCGTCATGCACATGCATCACGATCACCATCACGAGCGAACGTCGAAAAATCAGCGGCGACTCGCAATTTCGCTGCTGCTGGCCGCCGGCTACATGATCGCGGAAATCGTGGGAGGCGTGCTGACCAATTCGCTGGCATTGCTGGCCGACGCCGGTCACATGCTTTCCGACGTCGCCGCCCTGGGGCTCAGCCTTTTCGCCGTCTGGTTTGCCGGCCGGACCGCGCCGACCCATCGCACCTTCGGCTACTACCGCGCGGAAATTCTGGCCGCCCTGGTCAACGGTGCCCTGCTGTTCGCGATCGCCATCCTGATCTTTGTCGAAGCCTTTCAGCGGTTGGGGAATCCGCCCGAAGTGCGCGGTCCGTGGATGACGGTGATTGCCGGGGGCGGCCTGTTAGTCAACCTGGCCAGCCTGGTGATTTTGGGGAGCGGCTGTCGGGAAAACTTGAATGTCCGTGGAGCCTGGCTGCATGTGGTGATGGATGCCCTGGGCAGCGTGGGGGCGATCGTCGCCGGCCTGCTGATCTCGCTGTTCGGTTGGTACCTGGCCGATCCCATCGCGTCCACGCTGATTGTCCTCCTGGTCATTTATTCGGCCTGGCACCTGTTGTCCGAAGCCGTTTCGGTGCTGATGGAAAGCGCCCCCCGCGGCATCGACGTGGACCAGGTCCGCCAGGCGATACTGGACGTCCCCCATGTGACCGGTGTCCATGACCTGCATGTCTGGACCATTACCAGCGGCTTTGATTCGCTGTCCGCCCATGTGGTGGTTGGCGACGGGAGTGGACAAACAGAAGTCTTGTCGCAACTGCGCACAAGGCTGCACGAACGGTTCGGGATCGATCATGTCACAATCCAGATCGAACCAGAAGATTTCGAAGAGGGACCGACGTGTGAGTGATGTCGCCCAAGGGCTGAGCGGTCTTTGTCCGCGGTGAATCGTTTCTGTGCGTCCCCCGGTCCGCCGATGTGAGATCGGCCGACGCGGTCGGCAGGCTGGCTTGCTGTCGTGCCAGGTCAGCAGCCGTGCCCGCATCGGCCAAAGAATCGAGTGGCTTGCCGGCCACCGGGACCCGCAGCCGTCCGATTAACGCAACGGCGGCGAGTCAACGACTGCCTGGAAGGATCCTGAACCTGGGCACGCTCAGCGCTCAACCAAAAAACAAGCCCGGCAAGCGTGGTGCGCTGCCGGGCGGGTGGTTGCGTTCTTTGGAAATGAGGAGGTTTACTCGAGCGGAAAGTCGTCCTTTTCCACGTTGCCTTTCTGGTAGATCGGCATGTAACGGTAATAGACTTCCAGGGTCATGGCGGCCATGGCGGTCGAATAGACCCGCCCACCATGGCTTGGCCCATGAGGGCCCCGAAAGTGCCAACTGCCCTTGTCCTTGCCATCCTTCACCTGCGATTTGACCAGGTGATCGCGCATTTTCGCGTTCCAGATCTTCCACATCGAGCCGTCGGGACCGTCCGCCTGGTACATCAGCATGGCCGCATAGTAGTTGTAATACAGGTCGTTTTTCGACGGCCCTTTCTTCGCGATCGCTTTGACGCCCATCTGCAGGCCCGGATCTTCCTTTTTCGCGCCCAGGTACATGCGGCACACCAGCCCAATCGCCGAACAGGCGCCCGCAACTGGCCGATCCTGGGGCTCGCGGTACCCATACTGGGCACCAATCCCGTATCCGCTGGACGGGGTGTCCCACTGGACGTGGTCCAGCCAGCGGTTCGAAAGGGCCTTGACGTGGCCCGGGACCTTGATGTTGGAGAGGACGGCGCTTT
>WVZU01000388.1 GCA_011772275.1 Planctomycetales bacterium
CGCTCTGGGCATGCCAGCCGGAAAGCCGGAGGCCAGCCAGCACACGCCTTGCTGGGATTACCTGTTCCACATGATGGATGAAAATAAAAATCGCTCGGTAACGCGCGCAGAATTTACCCAGTACTGGGCTCGACAATTCGCTGGGGACGACGCGAACCAGGATGGCCTCTTGAACCCGGACGAATTCCAGCCCCCCGTCATCTTCAACTACGTGGACGCCAATCGAGACGGTCAGATCACGCTGGGGGAATATCAGCGAATCTACCCCACTCATTTTGACCGCCGCGATCAGAACCAGGACGATGTCCTGGTGGCAGAGGAACTCCGGACCCACCGGTGACCGGACGGCCTCTGGCGGCCCCGCGGTAGTTGCGGCTTGCACCCCCACGAATCCCATGACCACCACCCACAGGCTGTCCCGTCAAGTCATCAGACGCGCCCTGGTCACGGGGATCCGCGTCGCGATCCTGATCGGCACGCCGGGCCTGCTGGCGGCGAGTGAGCCTGCGCGGCCGAATCCCGAGCAGCCGAATGTGGTCCTGATTGTCATCGACGACATGGGCTGGGCGGATGTCGGCTATCACAGCGACGAGATCCGTTCGCCGCACATCGACCAGCTGGCAAAGACGGGCGTCGAGCTGGACCAGCACTATGTCATGCCGCAATGCACGCCGACCCGGGTGGCGTTGATGACGGGCCGGTATCCTTCCCGTTTCGGCCCGCACTGCACGTCGGCATCGAATCTTCAGTCGTACCCGTTCGGCACGGTGACCCTGGCCTCGGCCCTCCGCGCGGCGGGGTACGACACCGCGATCACCGGCAAGTGGCACATGGGATCGCGGCCGGAATGGGGCCCGAAGCAGTTCGGGTTTAACTACACCCACGGGTCATTCGCCGGCGCGGTGGGGATGTTCGATCATCGTTACCGGCTCAATCTCAAACCGTATACCCGTACCTGGCATCGTAACGACGAATTCATCCAGCAGGAGGGTCATGCCTACGACCTCTGCACCGACGAGGCCGTGAACTGGATCGAGCA
>WVZU01000081.1:0-4457 GCA_011772275.1 Planctomycetales bacterium
CCCGTGGGCGGATCTTTGCGGGTTTGCGGGGGCGATTCCGCAATTCTTCATTGTACCATCTGGTACAGCGCGGGGCCTAACCAGCTGCAGCAAATAAAGCCTGCAAGCAGATTTGCGACCAGGTCTCGAATTGATCCTGTTCTTCCTGCAGTTTCTGGACCGGCTGGAACTCTGCCGCGACGATATCCGCTTCACGCGGCCTGACTTGCGGCCGCTGCACGTCCAGCAGGTGAACCACCCCCAAATGCACTCGACCGACCTCGGTTTCATCGTCGTTAATCAGACCGACACAACGCTGCTGAAAGGTGGTCTCCAGAATCACCTCTTCCTCCAGTTCGCGCCGCATTCCTTCGTCGTAGGGATGCAGGTCCCCGTCTGGCTGAGCGTCTTGGGAGCAGATATGCCCGCCGATGCCAATGCTTCGCTTGGCATGCAACCGCCCCTCCCCCTGCCCTCGGCCGCGGGTGTACGCGAACAAGCTGTCGTCCTTTGCGTATCGCAAAATGCAGTAGGGAATCAACTGCTTGAACGACGGATCCTCTTCCACTTCCTGCCGCGGCCGGTAGGAGACATGTTCCGGGCTGAACAGTTCGTCCAGATACTTTTCCACCTCGGCGGAAAATCCCTGAAAATGGCCCAGCCGGTGGAATAATTGGGTGGGAACCACCAGTACCTCTTCGGTCTGAACTTCGACCATGCCGACTCCTCTCCTGATTTCCATGCGGACTGCATTCCGGGTCCCACCGCGGGTGGCGGGCCCAGCGGCGGGGGGGCATCGCATATTCTGCAGATCCGCCGGATCCTATCCCCTGGTGGACGCTCGACCCCGCCAATATAGGCTGCCCGCCCCCTCTTGGGCAGGGCGGGTCCCCGACCGTTAGAGGATCAGCATCGCGTCCCCGTAGCTGTAGAAACGGTATCGCTGGGCGATCGCTTCCTGGTAGGCGTGGCGGATCAGCGTGTCGCCGCCAAAACAGTGGACCATGACCAGGAGGGTCGTCCGCGGGAGGTGGAAGTTTGTGATCAAGGCGTCCACCGCTTCAAATCGATACGGTGGCCGAATATACAGCTGGGTGTTGCCGGTCCAGGGCCGCAATTGGCCACGGTCATACGCGGTTTCCAACGTCCGCACGGCCGTGCTGCCCACCGCCACCACGCGGCCACCGCTGTGGCGGCAGCGATTGATTTGGCCAGCGGCTTGTTCGTCGACCTGGCACCATTCGGCGTGCATCCGATGCCCCTCGACCGATTGGGCCGTGATCGGCCGGAAGGTGGCCACTCCGATGTGCAGGGTCACGGTCGCCTGAGCAACGCCGCGGGCGGACAAGCGTCGCAGAAGTTCGCTGGTGAAATGCAGCCCGGCGGTCGGTGCGGCAATGGATCCCGCTTGACGAGCAAACACGGTCTGGTATCGCTGGTCGTCGCCCGCCTGTGCCTCCCCGCCGCGAATGTAGGGCGGCAGGGGCACCCGGCCGACCCGATCCAGCACCTCCAGCGGCTCCTGCCCCGCCTTGGCCCGCATCAGCCACTCGCCCGTCTCCAACCGTTGCAGCAAGACCAGTTGCAGATCGTCGCGACCCTGGGGATCTTGCAAGGTAACACTTTCGCCCGTCGCCATCCGACCACGGGTTTTGGCCAGCACCTTCCAGACGTGCTGCGGGTCCGCCTCCAGGAACAGGCCTTCCCAGCGGCCGCCCGTCGCGGTGCGGTAACCGATCAGTCGAGCGGGGAGGACGCGGGAATCGTTGAGCACCAGGCAGTCGCCGGCCGCCAGCAATTCGGGCAAGTCCCGCACATGGAAATGCTCAATCGATGCCTCACCCCGGCGGACAACCATCAGCCGAGCGTCCGCGCGGTGCGGGAGGGGCTGCTGAGCGATCAGCTGGGAGGGCAATTCGTAATCATAGGTCCGCAAATCGTTCATCGGCCGGCGGGGGATGCGGGATGGAATCAGGGGATGGCGGCAACTGGATCGGCGTACCTGGATGCTGGATACTGGGTAAGATTAGCGGATACCGCACCCGAGACCCATATCTGGCGGTCCGCAGCCGATATCCACCATCCTGCCATGCCCGACAGCGGCCCCGCCGATCCTCCGTTTCGCATCGCCTTGTGCATCACCGAGTTGCAGGTGGGGGGCGCCGAAAAGTGCCTGGTCGAACTGGCGACCCGCCTGGATCGCAGCCGGTTTTTGCCGGCGGTTATTAGCCTGGCCCCGCGACCGCCGGAGCCGCAGTCCCAGTTGCTGCACCGGTTGAACGAGGCAGGCATTCCGGTTCGGTTCCTTAACCAACAAAGGCCCCGCCAATTTTTCCAGGCCGTCCGCCGGCTGACCGATTGCTTGAACGAGCTGCAGCCGGACCTGTTGCAGACTTTTTTGTTCCATGCGGATGTGGTGGGCGGACAGGCAGCGCGGCGGCGGGGAGGGCGGGAGCGGATTCCGCACGTGGCCGGTATTCGCGTGGCCGATCCCCGCAGCCGCCTGCGGCAGCTGGCCCAGCGGTTCCTTACCCGTTCCACCGCCCGGTATGTCTGCGTCAGCCACGACGTGGCCGAATTTGCCGCCGGTCAACTGGGACTGCCCCGCGGCAAGCTGACCGTGATCCCCAACGGGATCGATGTCGCGCCCTACCAGACGGCCCCGCCGCTGGACCTCAAAGCGATCGGCGTGCCGGAGGGACGCAAGATTTTATTGTTCGTGGGCCGACTTGAACAACAGAAACGGCCAGACCGCCTGGTGGCACTGATGCAGCGGCTCAAGCATCAACACCCACCCTGCCACTTGATCGTCGTCGGCACGGGTCCCTTGCGCGGCCCGCTGGAAATGGAAGTGGCCCAGGCCCAGCTGACGACGCACGTGCACTTCGCGGGCTGGCAGCCAAACGTGAAACCGTATCTGGCAACCGCCGACATCCTCCTGCTGACCTCTGCCTGGGAAGGCATGCCCAACATCGTCCTGGAAGCCATGGCCGCCGGCAAACCGGTCGTTTGCTGCGACTGCGAAGGTGTCGGCGAATTGCTGGGGGCTGGCGCCGCGGGACAAGTGATTCCGCAGGCGGCCGCCGTCCGGTCGGACAGGCTGGCCGCACAGCTGGCCGAACGAGTACGGCAAATCACCACCGACGACCAGCTGGCCGCCAGTCTGTCGCGTGCCAATCAGCAGCGAGCGGGCGAACATTTCACGTGGCAGAAAATGGTCGACGCCTATCAGCAGCTGTACCTGTCGCTGCTGCCAAAAAGAGAGCCGCCAACCTAACGTGGTCCGTGGCGATCAAGCTGCTCTGACTCGCCCGACCACCGCGGCCGGGGCGGCACCGGCACGGTCTGAGCCGTGCGGACAAACTACTGTCCCTTTGAACATCACAACCGGTTGCGTTCCCGGCGGCCGCCGGTCCCACACATTGTGGATCCCCACCGGCCGCCCCACGGTGGGAAATCGCCCCCCAAAAAATTTTTTTTTCTTGTCGCGTTGCAAGTCACTGATTTTGCGTGAAATACGGCGACGCGGTCCAAAAACTCGCGGGAAAACCCCGGTTGACCGGGACGGATTTCAGGGTAAATTTGGAGCCAAGTGGTGACAAATGGCAAAAAATGGGGCTCGCATTCGCCCCGCTGGGCCAGCCGGCCAACTTTTGATCGGACCCGATGCCCCTTACCGGCACTTTTACCCGTTCGGTCGACGACAAGCAGCGGATCACGATACCCAAGGAGCTGCGTTCGGCACTTGGCGAGCAGCGTGAAGGAACCTTTTACGTGGCACCTGGCACCGACGGATCGCTGGCCATCTACGACGAGGATGCCTTTGTACGTCTGGGACAGCGGCTGGCGGACGCTCCGCCGGCCCAGCGTGACGTGCGGGCCTTTGGCCGCCTCTTTTACGCTCAGGCCCACCGCGTGGAGCTTGACAAGCAGGGGCGACTCCGCCTTCCCGGCTCGTTGTCAGACTGGGCCGACCTGGGCAAAGAGGCCGTTTTGGTCGGCGTGGGCGATCACATGGAATTATGGAACACAGCCCGCTGGGAGAAGTACAGCGGCGACAAGCAGGGCAAATACGACGAACTGGCCGAAGCGGCCTTTGCCTACCCCAAGCGGGAGGGCAGTTAGGGTTGTGGAAGCAAGAGGATAGGTCGGATGGGAACCACACATCGCAAATCGTCCGTCCGTTCGCCGGTGTGGCAGCCGGAGTGTCAGGTAGCGGCCACCTCCTGACACTTGGAAATTCGCTGTCACAAAGAGGGCAAGGATGCTCCTCGACGGCGGACTGCAGTGGCGCCGCACCCAGCGCCACGGGCACCCCACCCGAGGTGAGGCACACGGAGGTGCCTCACTTCGGGTCCTTTTTTTGAGATCTCTTGTCGGGAAGCTTCCGACCGGCCTGGAAGGCACAGCCCCGCCTGCGGCCGCAAGCAAGACATCGGGGTGTTGAACCGGTACAAACAGAGTCCACGGCGGGCATG
>WVZU01000081.1:4471-6589 GCA_011772275.1 Planctomycetales bacterium
CACCCCGGCTGCTCAAGGCTGGCCCCGAACAACAACGCAAAAAAACACAGGGCGGCCTTTGGCCGCAACCAAAACATGCGGATTTTGAACAGGAGCAAACAGAGTCAACGGAGGGCATGACCATTCTCTGTTCTCTCGGTTACCTTATGTTCAAACAATATCAAAAAAAGAAAGCCTGAAATTGTCACTCGGCTTTGAAGTCGGTTGTGTCCAGCGGACCGCTGACCTTGTCTTGCCTGATGGCCCCTGACGATCGATTGATGATTGACAATTGTTGATTGCTGATTTTTGAAGTGAAGAGTCAGGTTGCGTTTTTTGCAACTTCGTATGAACAGGAGGAAGTCCAGTCAACCGAAGCGATGACCATGCTCTGTTTGCTCGGTTACCTCATGTTCAAACAATGCCCGCCTCTGGCGCAGACTTTGATGGTCTGCTGCCAAGCACCCCGGCTGCTCAAGGCTGGCCCCAGGCAGAAACGCCATCCCTTCGCGCCAAGATGGCACTCAGCAGCCGGGGTGCTGACGCAACCGACACTCGCCAAGTGCAAAGAACAACGGTGCAAAGNNACGTGTGACAGGCAAAAGGTTTCGTTACCCTCTGTTACTCAGCAACGCCACCCACACTGCATTGCATGTCCTCTGGTTTTTGTCCTGTGGTTTTTGCTCCATCAATGGGATGCCAGGAGGGCATTTTCAGGGGCTGTTCGCCGCAACGCTTACGAACAACCGGCCAGTTCGGTGCTGTCGCGGAAGGGTCGCCAGTAATCCTTGAAAGGCTGGCAGAGCGACGGTTTGATATCCGCCGGATCACGCGTTTCGACCGTGCCGTCGTAATACAGCACGTTCAATCGTCCCCGATGGCGGACAGCTTTTTTTGCTTGCGGGCTATCCCAATCGTCCTGAGCTGCCACGTTCAGTTCGACGACCTTCACCTCCGGCTTGAAATAGTCCAGCATCACAATCTTCCGACTATCGCCGCTCTGCATGCGATGGACCTTGTGGTGCATCCCGTAAGAGACCGTACCTGGCTCGACGTTCCCCGGACACCACAGCGGCGACGCTGCGCCATCGAGGTAGGCGAGAAGCGGAGTGGGCCCGTCCCAGCGGCCGTTCCCTTCGCCGTAGTCTTGTGTGCCGTCATTGCCGTCCAGCCCGGCGTCGTCGTACGACTCGCCAGGATCCCATTTGTCGTTGCCATTGGCATCCACAAAGGGCTCGGGGGCTTCCCAGTGCTGTGACCACCGCGCCGTTCTAAAGCGAGTGNNACCGCGCCGTTCTAAAGCGAGTGGATACTTTGCTGTCGTAGCTTGCTCTGGCCATCCCCAGTTGAACCAGGTTGTTTTGGCACTGCGAGTTGCGGGACCGCGCGCGGACGGTGGTGACGGCCGGCAGCAGGAGGGCGATCAGACCGGCAATGACGCCGATCACCACCAAAAGTTCTACCAGCGTAAAGGCCTTTTTGGTCGGCTGCATCATGTGTGTTCCCGTCCGCCAGTCGTTCGCGGGGGGTAAAAATTAGACCCCGGCGGGGGTCGCGAAAGTCACCAGGACTTTGGGCCCTGGCTGGGATTGCCCAAACATGTTAAGGCGTTGGCGCTACCTGAAAATTGAGCGTTAACGAACGACGGATTGTCCCGCTCTGCTGGTCCGATTCCCGCTTGTCAGACGTTCAGGTCTGCCAGCACCGCGGCGCGATCCTGCATCGGCTGTCCACATTATAAGCGACCCCAGCCGGACAGCAATCATGAACAAGATTTTTGCCCAGGGGGTCGAAAACGAACGTCATCGGCCGCGACGCCTTGGGAATTTTATGGGGACCCGGGGCAACCCGCTGAGCGGCAGACGCTGTGCATCTGCGTTCACCAATGCCGAAGAGAGGACTCGAACCTCCACGGGGTTAACCCCCACCAGGTCCTGAACCTGGCGCGTCTGCCAATTCCGCCACTTCGGCTCTGCCGTCAATCTAAATGAATCCACAAAAACAGTAAAGCACGCTCAACGTGCAATGTTTTGAGGGTAGATCGAGTACAGCCAGCCAACGGACCGGCTTTACAGAAGCCGGCTACAGGATGGGCTCGCTGGCGCGCGTGGAAGAGAGTTGGGAAGGGACGAGCTGGTG
>WVZU01000081.1:6598-6806 GCA_011772275.1 Planctomycetales bacterium
GCTACAGTTACAGAAGCCGGCTAAAGTTGCAGAGGTCGGCTACAGGATGGGCTGGCTGGCGTGGAAGAGAGTTGGGAAGGGTGAAGCTTCTGGCGGCATTGTGTCGGTCAGTAGCGAGTCAACGTTGGATCGATCTGTTCGGCCCAGCGATCGATGCCGCCGGCCATGCTGTGCACCTGGGCGAATCCCTGCTGGTGCAGCCAGTCGG
>WVZU01000412.1 GCA_011772275.1 Planctomycetales bacterium
ACGACGGTTTTTATTTGCTGGACACCCTCAACGACAGTACCCTCAACGACAGTACCCTCAACGACAGTACCCTCAACAACAGCACCCTCAACAACAGCATCAACCCCTGCGACTGGATCACGCCATGGCCCCCAAACCGAAGCTGGCCGTATTCAAATTCGCCTCTTGCGACGGCTGCCAGCTGGCGTTACTGGACTGCGAAGATGAACTGTTGGCCATCGCTGAGGTGGTGGAAATTGCTTACTTCCTCGAAGCGCGGACTCAGGTCCTGGAGGGCCCGTACGATGTGGGGTTGGTGGAAGGTTCGATCACCACGCCCCACGACGCGGAACGGATCCGGGCCATCCGCGATCAGTGCAAGTTTTTGGTGACGATTGGGGCTTGCGCGACCGCCGGCGGGATCCAGGCGCTTCGCAACTGGGCAGACGTGGGCGACTTCGTCAGCCAGGTCTATGCTCATCCCGATTACATCTCGACCCTGGCGACCAGCACTTCGATTGCCGAGCATGTCGCGGTCGATTTTGAACTGCGTGGATGCCCGATCAACAAGGCGCAGCTGGTCGAACTGGTATCGTCTCTGGTGCGTGGCCGCCGGCCGAAGGTTCCGACGTACAGCGTGTGTGTCGAATGCAAACGCCGGCTGACCGTGTGCGTGGCGGTGGCCCGCGGCATCGCCTGCCTGGGACCGGTCACCCAGGCCGGCTGCGGCGCGCTCTGTCCGGCTTACCACCGCGAGTGCTTTGGCTGCTACGGTCCCAAGGAGCAGCCCTTGAATCTGGTCAGCCTGACCACGCACCTTTCCCGCCAGGGAGCCGACGGTCGCCACCTGGTCAACCTGACTCGCAACTTCAACGGATACGCCCCGCAGTTCCGCGCAGCCAGCGACCGTCTGGAGGAGGACTTGTCGTCATGACGTCTCCTCGTACGTTCCAGGTCCAGGCCTTATCACGAGTCGAAGGGGAAGGCGCGCTGTATGTCAAGCTGGAGGGCGACCGGGTCCAGCATGTCGAGCTGAATATTTACGAACCGCCGCGGTTCTTTGAGAGTTTCTTGCGCGGTCGGGAAATTCACGAAGTGCCCGACATCACCGCTCGGATCTGCGGAATCTGCCCCGTGGCGTATCAGATGAGCGCCTGCCACGCTCTGGAAAAAGCCCTCGGCATCCAGCTGACACCGGAAATCCACACGCTGCGACGTCTGCTGTACTGCGGCGAATGGATCGAGAGCCACACGCTGCACATGCACTTGCTGCACGCACCCGATTTCTTGGGCTACGAAAGCGGTATCAGCATGGCCGCCGACCACAAAGAGGTCGTCCAGCGCGGCCTGCGGCTGAAAAAAATCGGCAACCGGGTGGTGGAAACGCTGGGCGGTCGAGCGATCCATCCGATTAATGTCACCGTGGGCGGCTTCTATCGGGCACCCCGCAGACGGGAACTGCAGGCCTTGGCGGCCGACCTTGACTGGGGACTGCAAGCGGCCATCCAGACGTTGCACCTGGTCGCCAGCTTCGATTTTCCCGATTTCGAGCAGGACTACCAATCCGTTTCGCTGCACCACCCCGACCAGTACCCGATGAACCAGGGCCAGGTGGTCTCGTCAAGCGGCCTGGCCATCCCGGCGGAGGAGTACGAACAGCATTTTCAGGAACGCCAGGTAAAGCACAGCACGGCACTGCATAGCGTCCTGCTGCCCGAGGAGATAAACTATCTGGTGGGTCCCCTGGCCCGTATCAACAATTGCTTTGATCAGCTGTCGCCGACCGCCAAACGCGAGGCGGAACGGTGCAAGATCGAGTGGCCTTTGAGGAACAATTTTAAAAGTATTGTGGCCCGGGCCTTGGAAGTCATTCACGCTTACGAGGAAGCGGTGCAAATTGTGAAAACGTACCACGGCCAGCCCTCTGCCTGCCGGGTTCCTTTCCAGCCCCGGGAGGGTTCGGGATGCCACGCCACCGAAGCGCCCCGCGGCCTGCTCTACCACCGCTATCGAATCGGGGACGACGGCCTGATTCAGGAAGCCAAAATCGTGCCGCCCACCTCACAGAACCAGGGCCAGATCGAAGAAGACCTGCGGAACTTTGTCCCCCAGGTCACCCAGCTGGACGACGACCAGGCCACGCGGAAATGCGAGCACATGATCCGCAACTACGACCCCTGCATCAGTTGTTCTACGCATTTCCTGGAACTTACCATCGAGCGATAGTCTATCGAGAGATCGCCGTGATGCCGGAAAAAACGATTGAAGTGAAGCGAGACATTCGAGCGGAGCGGCGAGCGGCAGCCGAGCGATTTCGGCGGCAGCTGGAAAGTCGGGGCACCTGCATCGTCCGGCTGCTCTCCTCGCCCGGCGCCGGAAAAACCACCCTCCTGGAAAAAACCGCTCAACGCTTAAACCACCACTACTCCCTGGCAGTCCTGGTAGGGGACGTCGAAACCGATCGGGACGCCAGGCGACTGGCGCCCTTTGCCCCCACCAAACAGATCACGACCGGCGGCGCGTGCCATTTGGAATTGCCGCTGGTCCAGCGGGCCTTGCCCGACCTGGGTGAACGAGCGTTCGACTTTCTGTTCATTGAAGATGTAGGGAACCTGATCTGCCCGGCCTCGCATGACCTGGGCGAGCACCTTCGCGTGATCGTGCTCAGCACCACCGAGGGGGACGACAAGCCTGGCAAGTACCCCAAGGCGTTTCGCACCAGCCAGGCGGTCGTGCTTAGCAAGCTGGACTTGTTGCCCCACGTACCCTTTTCGGTCGCTGCTGCCCGCCAGGATGCCTTGTCCGTACAGCCGAACTTGAAGATCCTGCCGGTCAGCGCGCTGACCGGCGAGGGCCTGGACGACTGGTGCGCGTATTTGGAGGCCAAGCGGCGCGAGATCGCGGAACCGGTTGATCTGGCGGCAGAGGTCGAGCAGATTCGTTGATTACCCCGGGGCGGATCGGTGATCCGTCCGATGAGGAACACGTTATGTGCCTGGCGGTTCCAGCCCGCGTTGTGGCGATTGACGATCAGCGGATGGCGACGGTCGAGCTGGCCGGAGTGGCTCGACAGGTCGCCCTGGACCTGCTGCCAGAGACCGCCGTGGGCGATTACGTCATCGTGCACGTCGGCTTTGCCATCCAGCGGCTGGACCAGCGTGAAGCCGAGCAAACGTTGTCGTTGTGGGATGAATTGGTTGCGGATCATCAGCCATCCGACTCCTGAGGCCTCTCGAAGTGCGTTACATTGACGAATTTCGTCGCGACAAGGTGGCCCGTGCGATTGCCGCCGAGATGGCTGAGGTGATCCCCGGTCCCACCCAGGTGATGGAAGTCTGCGGCGGGCATACGCATGCCATTTTCAAGTACGGTCTGAACGACCTGTTTCCGCCCCAGTTGACCGCTCTGCACGGGCCGGGCTGTCCGGTCTGTGTCACGCCGATGGGCAAGATCGATCAGGCCATCGCCTTGGCGCGGCGGCCTGAGGTGACCCTGGCATCTTACGGCGACATGCTGCGCGTGCCGGGTTCGCAATCGAGCCTGCTGGTGGAAAAAGCCCGCGGTGCGGACGTGCGAATTGTGTATTCCCCTTTGGACGCGCTCCGCCTTGCGCGGGAAAGACCGGATCGTGAAGTTGTCTTTTTCGCGATCGGATTTGAAACCACCGCACCGGCCAATGCGATGGCCCTCCTCCGCGCCCACCGCCAGCAGATACCGAATTTCACGCTGGTCTCCAACCACGTGCTGGTCGCTCCCGCCATGAAAGCCGTCCTGGAGGCACCCGATGTAAACATCGACGGCTTTGTGGGGCCCGGGCATGTGAGCACCATTATTGGCACGGGGGCTTACGAGTTCATTGTGCGGGATTACGGCCTGCCGGTTGTAGTGAGCGGCTTTGAACCGCTGGACCTGCTGCAGAGTTTTCTGATGGTCTTGCGCCAACTGAGCGACGGTCGAGCCGAAATCGAAAACCAATATACGCGGGCCGTGCGCCAGGATGGCAACCGGCACGCGTTGGACGTGCTGGGCGAAGTGTTCCAGCCCTGCGATCTGGAGTGGCGCGGGCTGGGCTGGATTCCCCGCAGCGGCCTGCAGATTCGGGAAAAGTACGCCAACTATGACGCAGAACGACGGTTTGCGGATGTAACGGCACTCCCGGCAGTGGACCACCCGGCGTGCATTTGTGGAGACGTGCTGAGGGGCGCAAGGCAACCGCATGACTGCAAGGTGTTCGGAACCGCCTGCACGCCCGAAACACCGTTGGGGGCCTGCATGGTCTCGTCGGAGGGCGCCTGTGCGGCCGAATACCGGTACGGGACTGGCCGGGTACCCAACCCGATTTAAGCCGGGCCAAAGGACGGGCAGGCCTGCCTGGGGAAACGACCCGTCGGGCCCCCCCCGCCCCCCCAAGGGGTGACGCCACCATCACTTGGAAATGGAACGCTCGTGCAGGGCAGATTCATTGTGCGGATTCATTGTGAAGATTCATTGTGAAGATTCATTG
>WVZU01000199.1 GCA_011772275.1 Planctomycetales bacterium
TCAGGATTTCCAGGGCCGTCTTTCGCGGGTCGAGCCATCCCTGCTGAGCGGCCGCTTGGACCATGCTGAATTCGCCAGAGACGTTGTAAGCGGCCAGCGGCACGCCGGGGAAGCGGTCGCGGACCTGGCGGATGATGTCCAGATAGGCCAGAGCGGGCTTGACCATCACGATGTCCGCGCCTTCGGCCAGGTCGAGTTCTACCTCGCGCAACGCTTGACCCGCCGCGGCGGCGGGGTCCATCTGATAGCTGCGGCGGTCGCCGAACTGGGGACTGCTTTGGACCGCGTCGCGAAACGGGCCGTAGAACGCGCTGGCGTATTTGGCCGCATAGCTGAGGATCGGCAGGTGAGCAAAACCTGCCTGGTCCAGCGAACTGCGGATCGCGGCCACCATGCCGTCCATCATCCCGCTGGGCGCCACCAGATCGGCCCCGGCTTGAGCGTGACTGACGGCCTGGCGACCCAGCAGTTCCAGCGTGGCGTCGTTGTCCACGTCCGTTCCGCTCGACGGGTCGGTCAACACGCCGCAATGTCCGTGGTCGGTATATTCACAAAAGCAGACGTCGGTGATGACCAACAGCTGGGGTGCGGCCTGTTTGATGGCGGCCAGGCCCTGCTGGATAATGCCCTGGTCGCTGTAGGAGTCGCTGCCGTGGGGGTCCTTGGCCGCGGGGATGCCGAACAGGATCAGGCCGCCCAGCCCCAAGGCGGCCGCTTGCCGAGCCTCTTCGGCGGCCAGATCGGGGGACAGCTGGAAATGTCCCGGCATCGACGCGATCGGTTGGCGCTGGTTCTGGCCCGGGCGAAGGAACAACGGCAAAATCAGCCTGGCCGGCGAGAGATCCACTTCCCGCACCAGGGCGCGGACCGCCGCGTGTCCCCGCAGCCGCCGCAGGCGGGTGGTGGGAAAACCGGGCTGGAAAGCGAAAGCCATGATTTCAGTCTAAGTGGACCGGATGCGGTCAGCAAGCAGGGGAGGGCCTCGCACGTCGCACGTCAAATCTCTCAACGCGTGGAACCTCTGAACGGCCAAGGCGTGGAACGTCCAGGTTGTCAGACGGTGGGGGCTGGATGGGCGACCTGCGACGTGCTTACTCTTTTACATTCAATGCTTCCACCCAGTTGGTGCGGTGGACGTTCCGCTGGACGACAAGGTGAGCCAGGAGGGTGAAGCTCATCGCCAGCAGCAGGGTCTTGGCCACGATCTCGTTAGACCAGATGACGGGGAAGCGGAACAGTTCGGTATCGTAGTACCAGGCCAGCAGTTGGGTCAGCAGGTAGCCCAGGGGCAGCCCGATGATGGCTCCGGTCAGGTTGACCAGTCCGCTTTCGCGAAGGAAGAGTCCTCCGATTTGCCACGGGGTATGTCCCAGGACCTGCAGGGTCGCGACTTCGCGTTGCCGTTCGGCCAGGCCGATGATGGATGCGGTCAGGATGCTGCCAAAGAAGATGACGCCGGCGAAGAGGGTCAGCAATCCGATGAAGATATTTTGGACTTCGATGTAGTTAATATCCAGGTTCCGGATCACATCCGCTCGTTCGTTGACGGCTTGGAGCGTGGGGAGGTGTTTCAGTTCGCGGTACAGGGCCGCCTTGGCGAGCGGGGCGGGATTGGTTTTGAGCTGGAGGGAGTTGATGGCGAGTTCTTCGTCGATCAGGCGGCTGACAAATGCCATCTCTGCATAGACGCTCATCCCCAGGTACCCTTCGGCGATACGAGCCACGGGGACCTGGCGTGGTCTCTGCAGGCCGCGAGTGGGTTGAAAGGTGATGATGTCGCCGACGTTGACGTGCAGGATTTCTGCCAGCTTGCGGCTCATCACAAATCCCACGTCCGGGACCTGGATCGCTTGACGCTGCTTGTCGTGGGGGACGGTCAGTCGCGCCGCCTGGCGGATGGCAGTCACGGCTCCCTTCCGCTGGTACGGTCCGTGGCGGAAGGTACCGGCGACGTACAGCACGGGTTCTGCGTAATCGACACCGGGCAGGCGGAGTGCTTCGTCGAGTGCGGCCTCGTTTTTTTCTTCGGCAAGGCTGAGATCGAAGTCGCTGCGAATGATCTGGCTGTATTGAAAATCGACCAGAAAGACCATGGCTGCTGAGAGCATGAAACCGCAGGTCAGCAGGCCGGCGCCCATCGCGGCGGCGAACATGCCGACACTGGTTCGCAGCCGATGGCGAATGATCAGCCGCACGACCATTCGCCAGCTGAAAGAGAGCGGTTCCCACAGAAAGGGAACCCGCTCCAGCCAGACGGCGTGTCCCGCTTGGGGTGGTTTGGGGCGCATCGCTTCGGCGGGTTGCAGCCGGACGGCCTTCCGAGCGCCGAAGATCGATCCGGCCAGGGCGAACAGCAGGCTGATGGACATGGCCAGCAGATAGACCAGCGGTTGGAAGCGATTGGTCAATTCGGGAAACTCGAAATAGTGCGTGTACAGGTCGGTCACCCACCGCGCCATGAAGTAGCCGGCAATCACGCCTGCCAGGCCGCCGAGCAACCCGACGGCCATGCCAAATTTGAGATAGTGAAAAAAGATGGCACGGTTGGAATACCCGATCGCCTTCAAGGTCCCGATGACCGTCCGCTGTTGTTCGGTCAGGCGCGAGATCAGCACATTCAGGACCAGGGCGGCCACCGCCAGAAAAATGGCCGGCATGTAGGCGGCAAACACGCCCAGTCCGCGGATCTCGTCGCTGAGAAAGCGGTGGGAAGCCTGATCCCTGCGGCCGATCTTGCTGATCACGCCAAAGGGATGCAGCACTTGTTCGGCGCGGCGAAAAAATTCGGCGGGTCGGTCGCGCAACGGGGGGGCCAGGCGGCCAACGACCTGGTTCGCCGCGCCGTCAAAGTCAAAGACCTCTTCGGCATACCGGCGCTTCAGATAAAACACGCCGAAATGTTCCGGGTCGGGTACGAACGCGCCAGGGGCCAGCGAATAGACAAACTCGCAGCTGATCGCGGTCCCCGCCACAAACAGTTCCTGGCGACGATTGTTGAGGATCAGGTGAATCCAGTCGCCCGGCTGGATGCCGCGCCGCCGAGCGAAAGCGTCGTTGACGATGACTTCGTTGTCCCGCCGATCGGTAAAGTAGCTGCCACGGACCAGGTGGATGTCGTTGATCAGCGACCTCCGCCGGTCGGGCAGCGAAAGGACCAGGCCGTTCAATGGCTTGGCAACCTGCGGCAGATCGACCGTGGCAAAGAACTGGATCCGCGAGCGGATTTCGACGACCCCTTGCAGGTCCGCCAACGCGTTCAACTCTGTGAGCGGCGCTTTTTTGACGTCGATCCAAAAATCGGCCATCCGTCCCTGAGCGTAGTAGTGCGATTTGGCCGTGTTGAGGTTGTAGAACGTGCTGCGCATGTAAACAAACATCATCACGCCGATCGTGATGATCGAAGCGATCGCCAGTAGGAGGCCTGGCGAACGGCGTAGCTCTCGCAGCAGCTTGCGATCCAGCGATCTCACCACACAATTTCCTCGGCCTCTTTCGGAGCGGCATTGGTGTCGACCGACACAATTTCACCCGATCGCAGATGGACGATGCGATCGGCCATTTCGGCAATGGCCGTATTGTGCGTAATGATGATTACTGTCTTGCCCATTTTTCGCGCCACGTCGCTTAACAGCCGCAAGGCCCGTTTGCCGGTTTCGAAGTCGAGCGCCCCGGTCGGCTCGTCGCACAACAGCAGGTCCGGATTCTTGGCCAGGGCGCGGGCAATGGCCACCCGCTGCTGTTCGCCGCCGGAAAGCTGCGAGGGGAAATGGTGCAGCCGTGGTTCCAGGTCGACAAGTTGCAGAGCGTGGCGTTCGTCCAGCGGCTGCTGGCACAATTCCGTGGCGACCATCACGTTTTCCAAGGCGGTCAGGTCGGGCACGAGATTGTAGAACTGGAAGACGAAACCGACCGATTCGCGCCGGTAGCGAGTCAGCTGCGTCGAGCTGGCATGCGTCATGTCCTGCTCGCGAAACAGGATCCTGCCGGACGTGCACTGGTCCAGCCCGCCGATGATGTTCAACGCCGTGGTCTTGCCCGATCCGCTGGGTCCGGCCAGCACCAGCAGTTCGCCGTTGTAGATGTCCAGTGTAAAGTCGACCAGAGCGTGGACTTGCAGTTCCCCCATCTGAAAGGTGCGACCGACGCTCTGCAGGCGCATCACCACGGCAGAATCGGAAGTGGCAGGATCAGGCATGGCCGGTCGATGCAGAGAAGCGAGCAGAACCTGAAGTTCCAGTCTAAAAGGAGGGTCGCACAGCCACAAATGCACCGCCCGGGCCGCGGGCCTGTCGCCTGGAAGCACCCCGCCTGGCGGTGGCAAGCCAGGGGCAGCAGGTGGCGGCCGCGGTGGCCCGGAACCCCAGCAGGACCAGCCGCCGGGTTCGGCCCCCGGAGGATGGTCCCGGCCGGCAGAGCGCCCGGCGGCGGGAGAGCGTGTCGCTAATCCCGCAAAAAAACCCGGCCGTCGGCACGGGTTAATNNCGTCGCCGTAGGCGAACATGGCACCGCCAGGGTGGAAACTGTAGATCTCGTTCTGGTTGGTGGCATTGATAAAGCGGCCGTAGATGTGGTTGTCGATCACGAACCAGGTCAGGTCGGACGCCCAGGGGGCACCGTTGGGACAGCTGGGCAGCGGCCCTGAACAATCACAGGGCACGTCGGCTCCGTCTTCAAAAAGGCGCGGGCGCCCGGCCGCCTCGTAAAACAAAAAAGTGTTGCTCAACCCGTCAGGGCAAGATCCCGAATCTGTCAGGGTCTTGTCGTAAAACGAATCTGTCGCGTGCGGATTCACGTACTGCAGCAGGCCGTCCCATTGCGGATCGTCCTTGTTGACCGTGGTTTTTTCTGGACTGATGCGTTCTTCCACCATCCCGGCGGTGATCAGGCCCGTGATCGCGCTGCGGTCGATGCGGGTCGCAGCGGAATAATCGCTGAGCCCGAAATTGACTTCTGCACAATTTCCGCCGGCAACGTCGCGGGTCCGCGGCGCACTGGGACAGGTGGCAAAAGGAACTTGTAAGCTGGTCAACGGTTTGTTGGCCGGATGGTTGTAGTCTTCCTCCAGCGTCAAATGGTTGTAGATCGTCTGCACTTCCATAAAGGGCAGGATCCAAGTCAGCACTCCCCAGCGGGGACAAGCAGTACAATCGGCGTGGGCCCGGACCGGTGGATACAGCCAACGTTCCTGCTCGTACAGCATGATCCCCAGTGCGATCTGGCGCATGTTGTTCTGACAGCTCGTCCGGCGAGCTGACTCGCGAACTACCTGCACGGCCGGTAACAGCATCGACATCAAGATGCCAATGATCGTGATCACCACCAGCATTTCCACCAGGGTAAAACCCCGCCATTCGCGGCAAGCTCTCCTGCAAGGCATGGGAATCCTCCAACTGCTGAGCCCCCGAAATTTTTTCTGGACCGTTTCAGTCGACGTGGAAGGGTGCCAGCCGGTTCTTGCCGCTGGTAATCGTCGCCTCCAAGGGCGTTGTTTCCGCGTGAGCAAACCTCTCCGGCAACCGGTTCGGGCCATACGATAACTGGTCGGTGTTCAGCGACTGCAGGTCGGTATCCGGGTCCGGACCATGCCATACGACCGTCACCTTGTACTTGCCCTCCGGGGCGCCGTCCCGCAAACCGAACGTCCTGATTTGAAAACGTCCTTCTTCATCGGCCTGAGCCGTCGGACGAAGTTTTTGCAACGGGGCCGGACCCCCCATGGGGTGGAAGGTAATCCGCGCCAAGGGCGCCGGCTGCCCCCCATAAAGCACTTGGCCTTCCACAGGGTAAGAGGGCAGCGTCTGCGGACGTTGACCGGCTGCGCAAGAAATCGCGCACAGATGCGTGAGGGCCAGGCAACACCAGCTGAACCTACGACCCCCAGGTCGAAGATAAAGATCAAGATTGCCCACTTCTCTCTGTTCCGTAGACCGCTGCAGAACGCAGCCGCCCTACCCCTCAAACTATCGTACGGCCAGCAGGGCGTCCATGGGCGAGCCGGGGCCGGGAGGGGGCGAGGGGGTGGTGAGCGTATCGAACAGTTGGGATTGGCCTCGCGACAAGCGGCGAGGCCCAGGCAACTTGACGAGGTTGGGAGTTTTTACGAGGCCCTCATCATGGTAAACGGCGTGCGCTGCGGTGTTCTGGCAAGCAAGAAAGCCGTCGATCGCCCGTCGCAGATCGGACCGCTGGCTGGTCAAACCTCCGCCGCGAACAGCTGGTGCATCCCGGCGTGAAACTGCCCGCGGCTGAAGACTTCATCGCAACCTGCCTGGCGGGCGGCGGCCAGGCGGGCGGGATGGACATGCGGACCGAAGGCGACGATCCGCACGGTCGCCGCATCGGCATTGCGGAGGCGGGGGACCCATTCGGCCAGGTCGGCATCGCAGGTGGCCAGGTCGATGGCGATCAAATCGACCGCCTGCTGCTGGACCTGCTGCAGCAGGGCGGCGGCCGAGGCCACGTGGCTGAACACAGCGCCTTGCGCCGTGGCGGCGGCGGATGCCTGGGAGGCAATCAGCAGGTCCGTGGTCAGCATGACGATGGTCATGTCCCATTCACACCGCTTCGGGGCCTCGCACGGTCTGACTGATGCGAATGGTTTCGTCCACAGGCAGCACGAAAATCTTGCCGTCGCCAATCGTGCCCTCCGGGCCGGTCCTCGCCACGCTCATGATTGCCTCAAGTGTCCGGTCCAGAAAATCGTCGTTAACCACGATTTCGATCTCGATCTTGCGGAGCATCTCGATTTTGTATTCACGTCCGCGGTACAATTGGGTCTGACCACGCTGGCGACCGTATCCTTGAGCATCGCAGACCGTCATCCGCTCGACGCCACACCGGGTCAAGGCCTCTTTAACGGCGTTCAGTTTGGTCGGTTGGATGATCGCGATGACCAGCTTCATTCGTTCGCTCCCACGACCCTGGGCACTCGGTTCCCATCAGAATACCCGGTTGCAGCGATTCGGGCAAAGCGGGCCGTGTGGGCAGCGAAAAGGGCCGAGGGCCCGCAAGCGGGGGGACCGATCCTTTCTGGAAAGATTCGCGGCGGCCGGCCGGTGTGGCGGGTGGAGATTTGGCGGCGCGTCGCCAGCGGTCATGAATTGCCGATGAACGCAGACAAGATCCTTCACCAGGTGCTGGCCGCCTACCCGGCCGCATGCCGGCCGCGGCGGATCGAACCGCTGGGGCAGGCCGGCGGGTTTAGTGGCGCCCGATTCTGGCGGCTGGAGACGCCGCAAGGGACGCTCTGCCTCCGCCGCTGGCCGCCGGAATATCCCGACACCGGCCAGCTTCGGTTCATTCACCAGGTGCTGCAGCATGTCCGCCGGCGGGGGTTCCTGCTGGCGCCAGTCCCGCTGGCCACCAGCGGACGTTCCGGCCAGACGTTTACCCGCCAAGGCAGTCTGCTGTGGGAATTGACTTGCTGGCTGCCCGGAAAGGCGGACTACCATCAACGGCCCAGCCGAGCCAAGCTGTTCGCGGCCATGCAGACGCTGGCTCGCTTCCACCTGGCCGCTAGCGATTTTCCCGCCGGAAAGAACTTGACCGGAAAGAACCTGACGGGACCCTCCCCGCAGATTCAATCCCGTTGCCAGATGGTCGAACAGTGGCGGTCCGGCGACATCAACCGGCTGCTGGCCAAGATCGATGGGGGCGGCTGGCCGGAACTGCAGCCAGTTGCCCAACGCCTGGTCCAACAATTCGAGGCGGGGAGTGGGGTGTTGAGCACCCGGTTGCGGGGTGCGGGACGTATCGCCGTGCCGCTGCAACCGTGCATCCGCGATGTGTGGGACCGGCACCTGCTGTTCGAGGGGGATCGGGTGACGGGTTTGATTGATTTTGGCGCGATGAAGATCGACACGGTCAGTACGGACATTGCCCGCCTGCTGGGCTCGCTGGCGGCAGACAACCGCGAAGATTGGCAGGCCGGCCTGGACGCTTACCAGCAGCTGCGACCGCTATCGCCTTCGGAACAGGAATTGATCGGCACCTTCGATTTCAGTATCGTCCTGCTGGCCGGTCTGAACTGGCTACGGTGGATCTACCTGGAAAACCGCGAATTTCCCGACAAACGGGCGGTTTTTTCGCGGCTGACGGCGATCCTCGCGCGGCTGGACAGCGTAAAACCATAAGTCTGGCTCGACTTCAATTTTCGGCCAGGAATAGAATAAGGGCATGCGGTTCAAAAGGTTACGCGCTGTGAGGTTTTGCCGGTCTGCAGTCAAGCGGGCAAACCGCCTGATCGTGGTGGCTGCGACGCTGTGGATGGGGGTCACCACGGCCTGGGGCCAGCTTGGCGACTTTTCCGAATTTGGCCTGGGGGGTCTTGGTACCGGCGGGCAGAAAGTCACGCTGAGTGCCGAGATCTTGCCGCCGCAGCCGGGCGGGTCGGCGACGTTGAGCATCACGGCCGATATCCTGCCAGGCTGGCACATTTACTCGATCTCGCAACAAAAAGGCGGGCCGCGCCAGACACGCATCCAGCTGGCCCAGGCGGAAGATTACCGGCTGACCGGCCCGTTTCAGACCACTCCACCGCCCCAGATCCGCCAGGAAAAGTTCTGGCCGGGCCTGGACATCGAAGAGCACCATGGTCGCGTCACCTGGACGGCACCGGTGGAGCCGCTGGGCGGTAACCCTTTGTCGAAACTTGTCGTGACCGGCAGCGTCCAGATGCAGGCCTGCGCCAACGTGTGCATCGACCTGGACCTCCCCTTCGAGGCGCGCTGGAAAACTGCCGGCACGACCGCCCTGGCAGCCAGGGCCCACCAGGCGGGGCAGTCGACCATACCGCCACAGGTCCAGCAGGTTCCGCCCGCGGTTGAGCGACCGACAGAATTTCGCGCGGCCAACGTGGTGGTGACCGGGCACTTGGATCGGCGCCGCGTGACACCCGGCGAGAAGGTGAACCTCACGATCGCCCTGGCGCCTTTGGCCGGCTGGCACGTTTATGAATTGGCCGACCGATTGCCCGCAGACAAGTTCGCCTCGCGGCCCACCTTGATCGTGCTGGACCGGCGAGCCGGCTTTCAGGCCGCTCGGCCAGTCGCCGACAAGCCGGTGGTGGAAAAGGTCTGGCAGGAATTGGGAGGCAAGATCGATCGCTATTACCAGGGCCCGGTCGGCTGGAAGATGACGTTGAGCGCCCCGTCGCAGCCCGGCGACCACCGGTTGAGTGGCTATGTCGGATTCCAGGCGTGCAGTGACGCCGGCATGTGCGCGGTGCCGACGGCGGCCCGGTTCACGATCAATCTGCAGGTGGGCCAGGCGTCGGAACCGGGCAACCTGCCGGTAAAGTTCGTCCAGGCCAGCTACAAAGAGGTGGGCGAGTTGGCCGCGGAGGTTCCCCCCTGGGATGGCGCCTTGCTGGCCGCCGGCACCGATTCGGCGGACGACCGGCAGGCGAGCGGCTGGCGAGCGATCGGCCGCTATCTGCTCTTCGCGTTTCTGGCCGGATTGATCTTGAACGTGATGCCGTGCGTGTTGCCGGTGATTGGCTTGAAGGTCATGGCCTTCGTGCGGCAAGCGGGTGAGGACCGCAGCCGGATCTTTCAGCTGAACCTGTGGTACGTGCTGGGCATCATGTCGGTCTTCATGGCCCTGGCCGGGTTGGCCGCGTTTGCCAATTTGGGCTGGGGCCAGCAGTTTCAAAAGCCGGAGGTGGGGATCGCCCTGGCCGCGGTGGTCTTCGTCTTTGCCCTCAGCCTGCTGGGCGTCTGGGAGATTCCTATCCCCGGTTTCGTCGGCAGCGGCGCCGCAGCGGAAGTGGCCGAACGCGAGGGCGCGGCGGGGGCGTTTTGTAAAGGCATCCTGACCACGATCCTGGCCACCCCCTGCAGCGGGCCCTTCCTGGGAACCGCGCTGGCCTGGGCACTGGTTCAACCCAAAACAGTCATCTTCGCCACCTTCGCCAGCATGGGCCTGGGCATGGCCTCACCCTACCTGGTGCTCAGCATCTCCCCAGGCCTGATCCGTTTCTTGCCCAAGCCGGGCGCCTGGATGGAAACGTTCAAAGAGCTGATGGGTTTCGTTTTGCTGGGCACGGTGGTGTGGATCTTCACGTTTATCAGGGAAGAGTACCGAGTGGCCACGTTGGCCTTGCTGGTCGGATTGTGGGTGGCCTGCTGGCTGTTTGGCCGAGTTCCGATGACGGTGGGTGGCGGCGGGCGGCTCAAGGCAGCCCTGCTGGGCGGCGGATTCGCCTTGCTGGTCGGCTGGTTCTCCTTCCACTGGCTGGTGCCAGGCCAGGAATGGGAGCCCTACACGCCCGACACGCTGACCCGCTTGCGTGACGAAGGGGCCACCGTCCTGATCGACTTCACAGCCGACTCGTGACTGACCTGCAAGACGAACAAGGCAGTTGCCTTGAACACGCGAACCACTCGCCGGTACATGAAACAGCACGGGATCGTCGGGCTGACCGCAGACTTTTCTGAAGAGTCGCCGGAGATCGAGCAATTGATGCGCGACCTGGGGCGGATTGGCAACGCGTTGCCCTTTTACGCCATCTTTCCCGGCAACGGCCAGCCGCCGATCACGTTCGACGGGATCCTGACGCAAGGCCGGCTGTTGGACAAGCTGAAAGAGGCAGGACCCGCAACGACCATCTCGGTCTCGCAGACAACCAACTCGGCCGCGGCGACCAATTAGCCCTTTCTCTAAATGCCCCACCGCGCTCCGCTCAGTCACCCCGGCTGCAGCCAAGCACCCCGGCTGCTAAACGTCAACAGCGAAGATACGACTACCGCCTGATCCGCGGTCGACCCACAGCAGCCGGGGTGCTGAATCACCCACCGCGATCCGCCCAAGCACCCCGGCTGCTAAACGTCAACAGCGAAGATACGACTACCGCCTGATCCGCGGTCG
>WVZU01000178.1:0-11758 GCA_011772275.1 Planctomycetales bacterium
CGCCGCCAGCCAACAATTTCCGGATCAACGACCTTTTGATTTTTTGAACGAAGCCAGTGCGGTCGAGCTCGCCCGGTTTCTGGAACAGGAGAGCAGCCAGGTGGTCGCCGTTGTCTTTTCCCGATTGGACCCGACGGTCGCGGCCGAGGTGCTCAAACGGCTGCCGGAGACGCTGCAGGTCGATGTGGTGCAGCGCCTGAAGAGCCTGGACGAGATTAGCGAAGAGGTGACGCGGGAGATTGAGGAGAGCTTGCAAGTTTGGTTTGCAGACCAAATGCGACGCTCGCAAAGGCGAAACGCCGGCCAGAAAGCCGTCCAGCAAATCCTGAATATCGCAGGCCACAAAACGCGCCGCCGCATCGAACAGCGAGTGCATGCCGCCGTGCCGCGACCAACGGAACCACCTGCCAAACGGACGACCGACAGTCACGTCGCACCCCTAGCCTGTTCGTTCCAAACTGTTTTGGAAATGGACGATGGGGCTCTGAGCCAAGTCTTTAGCGCTGCCGATCCCCGTGATGCTGTACTGGCACTGGCAGGAAGCGAGCGGCAGTTTATCGACCGCGTGCTGAGAAACTTGAAACCACGAGATGCCGATCGTTTGCGAAAAGCGTTTCAGGGCCTGGATGCGTCGCAACTGAACGACGTTGCCGGCAGCCAGCAGAAAATTGCCGAATTGGCGGGGACCATGCGAAAAAAGAATCGTCGAGCGGCGTCTGCGAGCAGCCCGGTTGCCAGTGCTTGAGCGTCGAGGGACGAAGCCAGGGATCCACCAGTCGTCCCCATCACAACCCACCAGCGGAATCGAAAGCCACCCAGCATGACCGACATCCTGCGAGAACCACACGAGAATCAACGCCAGCCTGCGGAATACCAGTTTGCCGAGATGCGGCGTGATGGGGGGCCCCAGGTTGCCGTTTTCTCCAAGCCCCCCGCAAACCAAGATTCAACCTCGCTGCAACACACCGCCGCCCCGCTTCCCCCCCCAGCGGCCCGCTTTCCGCACAGCCTTCCTCAACCCGACAGGCAGGGACAGAACGACCAACGCATCGCCACGGCCGCCTTGAATGCCCTCCTGGAACGCCTGGATAAATCACACCAACGCTGGCGAGCCGAAGCGGAACGAGAAGTGGTCCAGCTGGCCTTCGCCCTGGCGGAACGCATCGTGCGGAGAGAACTGGAACGCGAAACAGATATACCCCTTGATCTGCTGCAAGAAGCACTTGAACTGGCCGGTCGCGGCACGCGGCTCCGCGTTGCGATGCATCCCACAGATCTCCGCGTCCACCAGGACGAAATACGCCGCCTGACCGCCACCATGAGGCCCACCGCCGAAGTGGAGGTTGTCGGCGATCAGCACGTTGAGCGGGGAGGATGCATTGTCGAAACGCCCGACGGGCTGATCGACCAATCCGCCACCGCTCAGTTACGACGCATCCGGGAAGAACTCCAGGCCTGACGAGTGAGGGATTCGGGTCGCGCAAGGCGGGATCCCCGTGCGGGGACAGCAAAATCGCCCTCGTTCTGCCAGATGGTACCACCACGGACCCTCAAACGCTTATTGCCAACCACGAAACACCGCGCCACCATGTACGTTATTGAAGATCTGTTGGCCAACCTTGTCCCCACGCATATCGAAGGAACGATCGCCCGTACGGCGGGCAGTACGGCAGCGGCTGCGGGTTTGCCAGTTGCCGTGGGCGCGGAAGTGGAAATTCAGCGGCAGATGGGGCCGCCAGTGGCCGCCGAGGTGATAGGTTTCCAGGACGAGCTGACGTTGCTGTTTCCACTCAGCTCCATGTCCGGTGTGCGGCGGGGTCATCGCGTGCGATTACGCCGAACAGCCGCTTGGGTGGCGGTCGGAGACGCTCTCTTGGGACGGGTGACCGACGCATCGGGCCGCACCATCGATGATCTGCCGCCCCCGGTTCTGACTCACCGCGTGCCACGGCAACGCCCGGCACCCTCCGCCGTCTCCAGACCGGCGGTCGCAAAAGCGATTTCCACCGGTGTCCGCGCGATCGATGGCTTGCTGACCTGCGGGCTTGGCCAGCGGATGGGCATTTTTGCCGGCGCGGGCGTGGGCAAAAGTGTACTGTTGGCTTCGATGGCCCGATCTTCGTCCGCCGATGTCAATGTGATCGCCTTGGTCGGCGAACGGGGACGAGAGGTCAATGATTTCATTCACCGCGAACTCGGGCCGGAAGGGATGGCCAACAGCGTGGTGGTCGTGGCAACCAGCGATCAGCCGGCGCCGATGCGATTACGAGCGGCCTTTACGGCCACTGCGATTGCCGAGTATTTCCGCGATCAGGGCCGAGACGTGCTGTTGCTGATGGATTCCATGACCCGCGTGGCCATGGCCCAGCGCGAAATTGGGCTGGCCGCGGGCGAACCGCCGGCCACCCGCGGCTATCCCCCCAGCGTGTACGGCGTGCTTCCGCAATTGATCGAGCGAACAGGGGCGACGTCCGTGGGAACCATCACTGCGTTTTACTCGGTGCTGGTCGAGGGCGACGACCCGCAGGAGCCGGTCAGCGATATCCTCCGCGGCCTGTTGGACGGCCACTGCACGCTCTCCTCACGACTGGCGGCCGAGGGCCACTACCCGGCAATCGACGTTGTCCAGAGCGTTAGCCGTTTGATGCCCTCCCTGGCCACGGAAGATCAGCTGGCCGCCGCGTGCAAGGTACGCCGCTTGCTAGCCGCGTATCGCGAACACGAAGATCTCATTTCCGTGGGCGCCTACCGGCCCGGAACGAACATGCTGGTTGACGAAGCAATCGCGATGCGCCCCATGATCGACGCGTTCCTCGTCCAACAACGTGACGAATCCAGCGACCTGGCTTCGGCCCACCACACGCTACAGACCCTGGCAGCCACCACCCCCCGCGCCCACCCCCCCAAAGGCAGCCTGAACGACGATTGGGAGCAACCGAAAATCGGAAGGCAGCATGCGGTGACCCGCCATCATTCATTCAGCCCAAACCCCATATCTTTAAACTCCGCTCCCTCACCCTTGTCCCCTCATTGCGAAACCCGTTTCCCCCATCCCGAATCCCACCGTGAACTCGTTCCGCCTTGCGACACTCTTGAAAATGCGTGACGCCCTGCGCCGCGGACAGCAGGCACAGCTAGCGATCCGCCAGCAGGAACTGGCCGAAACGCAGGCCCGGTTGCGGGAAGTCCGGGGCCAATTGGATCGAGCCCGTCGGCGGCGGGCAAGCACCAGTTCGGCAGGCCGGCTTTCCATGGTCGAGTTGGCTGCGACGGAACAATTCGTTCAGGCGCTGGGAAAACGGCAAGATCGGCTGGAAAAGCGGGAAAACGAGCTGGTGCAGCAACTGCAGGCACAGCAGGGTCGCTACGACCAGGCGGCCCGCGATGCAAAAGCACTGGATAACCTGCGGAAACGACAGGCTGTGGGGGATGCTCGCCTTCGCCAGCGGTGGGCGTCCCGCGAGCTGGACCAGCGGGCGCAACGCAACGCCAGCCCTCTGGATTGACAGGCCGTGCGGTTGGACTTGATCCGGCGATCTGGTTTTGAGGACACTACCCGCCCCCTGCTGGCCGCACGTTGCATCCCGGCACAGCGGGCGGTGGCAGCGGGTCTTGGTGCACAGAATACAGAATAATGTGGGGAATCTCGTGGAAGTCGGAATGGAACCGGCCCGTACAGTTTCCCAGTCGGACCGCGTACCGGTCACCATCCAGTTAGGGCGGACGCGCGTCGCCCGCGATGACCTGGTGGACGTTGTTGGTGGCGCGTTGGTTGTCTTGGATCAGACCATTGAGGCGCCCCTGGACATCTATGCCGAGGATCGCTTGATCGCTCGAGGCGAAATTGTTGTCATGAACGAAAAGTTTTGTGTCAAGGTTACTGAGCTGGTTGCGCATGTCAATGAAGTTGCTTGATCCCCAAAGGCGATGGCCAGTCACGCCCGTCGCCCGCTACTTCAGGGTTGCGGGGATGACGTTTGTGGTGACGGCATTGCTGACAGTGCGGGTCGTGTCTGCAGAGCTGCCCGGCAGCCTGCCGGGTGCTGCGGTGACCTACGAACAGCCCCTGGCGGAAGCCGGCGCGAAGGTCAAGCAGGATCCGTCAACACCGCTTCCAGCGGCCCCGGCAGAAGGTGCTTTTTCCGGCTCGCCGTTACCGCTGCGCGGTCCGGATCGAACCGGAGATTCCAGCGGTGCGGTGAAGTCTTCTTGGGGTGGTCCCCTGGTGACCATGCTGGGCAGTTTGTCCTTTGTGCTGGCCCTGTTTTTCGCCATAGCCTGGTTCATGAAGCGGCAACTTCCCGCCGGCGGGTGGGCCCTGCCGGGTGATGTGCTGCAGGTTCTGGGGCGAGCGGCGTTGACGCCGCGCCAGAATGTCCACCTGGTGCGACTCGGAAACCGCTTGTTGCTGATCGCCGTTTCGCCAGCCGGGGCGGAGACGCTGGCGGAAGTCACGGACGCGGATGAAATCGAGCGGCTGACCAGCTTGTGCGCGCCGCCCACGCTGCGGTCGCCAGGCAGTCTGTTCCCCAGCCGATGGCTTCGACCTGCCGCCAATCCGCCGGAGGTCCGTGATGGCTGAAACAACCTTGGGCGGCGCGGGTTCGGTGGGCAAAGACAAAAGTCGAGCTCGCTGGGTGGCGGTGGCCCTGTTTGCCCTGGCCTGCCTGGGAGCGCCTGCCACCGTGACCGCTCAATCGTTGCCGCCGGCATCCGCCAGTGGCAGCTTGTTCGAGACCGTAAATCACGACTGGTTCAGCCCGCAGTTCTTCCAATCCACGCTCAAGACGCTGCTGTTGTTGGGTGTGTTGAGCCTCGCGCCGGCCGTCTTGTTGATGACCACCAGCTTTGTGCGAATCGTCGTCGTGCTGGGGTTGCTGCGGCAAGCCTTGGGGATCCAGCAACTGCCCTCAACACAGGTCGTCACGTCCCTGGCTATGTTCATGTCCCTGGTGATCATGACACCGGTCTGGCAGCAAGTCTATCAGGAAGGCGTCGGACCGTACGCTCAGCAACAGAAGACGTTGACCCAATCCTGGGAGGACGGCGTGAAACCGGTACGGCGGTTCATGAGCCTGCAGATTGAAGCGACGGGCAATCAGAAAGATATCTGGTTGTTTCTGGAGTACCTGCCCGGCACGGAAAATCCTCAAACGTACGAAGATGTGCCCCTGGCGGCGCTGCTGCCAGCTTTTATGCTTAGCGAACTGAAAACCGCCTTCCTCATCGGGTTTCAGATATTTATTCCTTTCCTGATTCTGGACATGGTCGTTGCCAGTGTGACCGTCACGATGGGCATGGTCATGCTGCCACCGGCAATGATCTCCTTGCCGTTTAAACTTTTGCTGTTTGTTTTGGTCGACGGCTGGCACCTGGTGGTAGGCATGCTGCTGGAGAGCTTTCAGCCGTTTTTGTAAGACCAGCCAACTGGTCAGGCGAGCTTAGGCGAGCGGACGAGCAAATGACGCCTGAAGATGCGATCGATGTAGGTCGAGCGGCGATAATGATGATGCTGCTGACCACGGCGCCGGTGCTGCTGACCGGGTTGCTGGTCGGGCTGGTCGCCGGTTTTGTCCAGGCCGTCACGCAAATGCAGGAGCAGGCACTGGCCGTGGTCCCCAAGATCGTGGCCGTTGCCCTGGTTTTGATTTTGACGTTGCCCTGGCTGGTCCATCAGCTGGTCCAGTTCTCCCGCGAACTGATTACAGCCATTCCCGGAAACTTGTGAGGACATGCTGCCTCCCGACCAAATCATCCTGCTGGCCCTCGTGCTGGCGCGTGTGGCGCCTCTGGTCATGCTGGTGCCGGTCTTTGGCGCGTGTTGCGCGCCGTGGCATGTTCGCGCCCTGCTGGCGGTGGCCTTGAGCATCCTGATTGCGCCCCTGCAGGGGAATGCAGGAGTCGGACCGTGCAACGACACGCCGACATTGGTACTGGCTCTGGCGACGGAAGTCTTAACCGGCATCAGTCTGGGGCTGGCGGTGCTCTTGATTTTCCAGGCAGCCGAACTCGCCGGCAGGATGATCGGCGGTAGCAGCGGTCTGGTGATCAGCCAGGGGGGCGGCAGTGCCCTGCTGGGCCCCGCTCCCGTCCCCGCGCAACTGCTGTCCCTGATCGCCCTGGCGGTCTTTGTCACCATGGGCGGCCACCGCCTGGTAATCACCGCGTTACTGGACAGCTTTCAGTCCCTCCCCCCCGGAGCCGGTTGGAGGGCCGCTGAGCTAACCAACACGACCAGGCAATTGCTGGCTGCCAGCTTTCAGCTGGGAGTGCGTACCGCGGCCCCCGTGATTCTCGCCGTGCTGGTCGCCAACGTGGCCGTCGGCATCCTCAGCCGTAGCGTGCCGCAGTTGAATAGCCTGGTGATCGGTTTCGGTTTGAACTTATTTGTCGTCCTGGCAGCCCTCGGCTTTGCCTTGGCCGGCTTGGCGTACTTGTTCGCCAATCACGTTAAAACATTTCTGCAGATTTGGCAGCAGCTTTTGTAGGGCATCCAGATGTCCGCTCTGAAGGAACAACCCGTTCATCCGGCGACACCCAGGCGCCGCCAACTGGCACGCGCTGCCGGTCAAGTGGCGGTCAGTCGCCAGCTGGTATCGGCTACTGCCATGCTAACCACCGTCGGTTGCCTGTTCCTGGTCGGGCCGCCGCTGGCTCGCTACCTGCTGGAACTGACCACACGCCAGTTCCAGCGTCAGGTTGCCGCGCCGGCCGGCGTCTCCTGGCAGGATCCATTTCGAGACATTTTTTTGCAAATCGGACGGATTACCGCCCCCGCCCTGATCGCTATCATCGTCGTTCCGCTTTGTGTGCATCTGCTGCAAACCCGATTCCACATTCGACTGGCCAACCTGGCGCCGGATCTGCGCCGGCTGAGCCCCGCAGGAGGCGTGCAAAAAATGGCGTCGGTGCACCGCTGGGCAGAAGCGGGCCTGGCGACAATAAAAATCGTGGTGTTGCTGGGCCTTGCCCTGGGGTTCTTGTGGGTCCGTCGCACAGAGCTGCTGGCGGTTGCCCAATTGCCGATCCACCAGCTGGGACCAGCGATTTGCCGTCCGCTACTGCACGTAATGGTGGCCGCGGTTTTGATGCTGCTAGGCGTCGCCGTGGTGGACTATTTGTTGCAGCGGTGGAAACTGGAACGCCAGCTGATGATGACGCCCAGGGAATTGCGTGACGAGTTGCGTGAGCAGGAAGGTGACCCCACCATCAATGCCCGCCGCCGCGCCGTCCAACGCCAGCTTGCCGCTCAACGAGCCGCCGATCCAACACGCGATCCGTTGGCCTGACCGCCGCAACCGCGAGCACGCGCAGCGGCGATGCGTGGCGGATGCCTGGCGCCGCATGCCGCGGNNGTGGGCACCATGTCTGTCCCCGCTGGCACGTCCCCCCCTGCCCCGTTCTTTAACAGTAGCCGTACTTGTGCAGGTACCTCGCCCAGCGCTCCGCGATGCGGTCTCGTGCCTCGGACGTCAAGGCGTGGCGATGCACGCGGTGGTGGCCTACCGCTTTCAGGTGTCGCTGGATCGCGGCACGCGCATCCGCAAACCCGTCCAGCTGCAGCTGTGTGTAAATCCGCTCGATCTGTTCCAGCGGATTGGCGACCAGATCTTCGTAACGCACCTCGCAGAAGTTGCCCGCGGGAATCGAGTCGCGGTCGCGTTCGAAGGCCTCGTACAGCCTTTCGAAAAGCGTCAAAACCAGCTCGTCCCAGTCCTGGGGCTTTAATGACTGCAGACTTTGTGTCTGGCAAAGCGCTTGCCACAGCCGCACGCTGGACGCAAAAACATCGTAGGGGTTGCGAAAGATGTGAATGAATTTGGCGTCCGGGAAAAGCTTCAGCAAAGTGGGGATGCGGGCCATGTGGGGAGGAGATTTGAGCACCAGACGACGCGGGTCGCGAAAATTCACTCGACGCAGGAACCACATCCAGCCATCCTGCCAGCGACGGATCTCCTGTGCCGAAAAGTTGGCAAAGTCAAGCGAATCCAGGTTCTGGGGGCCATGGTCGGGAAAGGCCAGCGTTTCGTAGATGGAGGGGATGCCCATGTTCAGTAAAGCAAACTCGTCTTCCTGGGGACGTTCCCAACCAGCGGCCATGTTGTCCATCGGACGGCGCTTGGGCATCACGAAACCAAACCAGCGAGTGATGAATTTGCCTGTCGAAAGGAAGTCGTTGGGGGAAAAGCATTCGTAGGTCGTCGCGCAACTATGACGGTCGTCCAGCACCAGAAGCTCGTGAAGGAACGTCGTGCCGGAACGCCAATGGCCCAAAACGAAAATCGGGGACTGCCGGATAGAAGTCGCTTCGACCTTTCGACGCCAACGTCGTTCCTGCCAGCGGTAACAAGCGGAATGGAACGGCACCAATAGCAGCGATCCCATGGCAATGTGCAGTCGCGACAGCGACCAATCGAACCGATGCCGCCACATCAGCTTCCACCACGTCCGCGTACGCATCCCATCCCAGAAACGGGGTGTGTACCAGGGGTATTTGTTCAAGCGGAGGGGGTCGGCCTTCTTCGTTGCTGGAATGTTCATCCGCACCATGCTGCCTGACCGCCAAGATCCAGTAGCCCTTTCTTCCCAGCCTCAGGCACCAATTCCCGGCGGGAGAACTTTCCGGGCCACAGAAATATAAGACTCCCCATCTGCCAGGTAGAAAACGGGCGGCTGCGGATGCCGATCATCTTAAACACCAGATAGAAGAAAGAAATAATCACTGCGCAAACCCGACCCGGCCTTCTTTCGTCCGCCTCCTCCAGATGCCCGTGACCATATTTTCGACACAGTCCATTTCCAGCACGGTCCATTTCCAGCGGAAGGTGCCTTGCTGGATCCAGTCTGAGTGTAACGAAACACCGCTGGGCAGCAACACGAGGTCGCGACCGCGGGTTCACCAAACCGCTGGCTTGACAGCCGTCATTTGCGAAACCTACGATTGACGGCGCGCTCAATCGCCACCCACGAAATTTCGGCTCTGTTGTGACGCTTTATGGCCAAGAAAAACCGTCAACTTGCCTTGCACGGATTTGGCGCGGCTGATGCCGGACCAAGCCAACCGACGGCGACGACGGGCGGGAGGCAACCGGCAGCCCCCGCCGGACACGATCGCCGACAGGTCCCGCCGGCAAACTTGAAAGGCAAGTCGGTCTACGTTATCGATGCGCACTCATTGATTTTTCAGGTCTTTCATGCGATTGGTGAGATGACCAGCCCGGACGGCGAACCGGTGACCGCAATCTACGGATTTGCTCGTGATCTGCTCTACCTGATCGAAGAAAAAAAGCCGGACTTTCTGCTGTGCGCATTCGATCTGCCGGGCAGCACGTTCCGGCACGAAATCTACCAGCCGTATAAGGCGGATCGAGGTGAGATGCCGGATGACCTCCGCGTCCAGTTTCCGGTGATTCGTGAAATGCTGGAACTGCTGGGGGTGCCGGTCCTGCAGTACGAAAACCACGAAGCCGACGACGTGCTGGCCTCGGTGGCGCGAATCTGCGACCAGGCAGGTGCTCAATGCTTCGTCGTCACCGGCGACAAAGACTGTCGCCAGCTGATCACCGACAACGTCAAAATCTATAACATTCGCAAAGATCAGGTGTTTGATCGCGCCGCGCTGGAAAAAGAGTGGGGCATCCGGCCCGAACAGGTGGTCGACTTTCAGGCCCTGGTCGGGGATGCGACGGATAACGTTCCCGGCGTGCCCCTGATTGGCCCCAAGCTGGCGCAACAACTGCTCGAAAAATACGGCACCCTGGACGAGGTCCTGGATCACGCGGATGAGGTGTCCGGCGCCAAACGGCAGGAAAACCTCCGCCAGGGTCGCGAAATCGCGTTGCTCAGCCGCCAACTGGTGCGGCTGGTGGATGACCTGCCAATGACAGTCGATTGGTCGACCGCCCGCCCCTCGTTGGACCATGCCGAATCGGCCGTCGCCCTGTTTCGCCGGCTCGGTTTTCGTGGTCTGACCGATCGACTCGTGGCCCTGGCCGGCCTCCAGATGCGGGACGAATGGGTCGCCGATTACCAATGTGTCGGCGGCGAAGAGGATCTGCGGCGGCTGGCTCAACAGCTGAGCCAGCAGTCGCAGATTTCGGTGGACGTGGAAACGACCAGCGTTCTGCCCCGGTTTGCCGAACTGGTGGGGTGTTCCGTGGCCTGGGAACCCGGCAAGGCCTGGTACCTGCCCGTTCGCGCCCCGGCGGGCGAAAAGTGCCTCGACACCCAAGAAGTCCTCAACGCCCTCCGCCCCGTTTTGGAAAACCCGGCCATCCAGAAAATCGGCCAGAACCTCAAGTACGACATGATCGTGTTGCGGGCCGCCGGTATCCGCCTGGCGGGCGTCGCCTTCGACAGCATGCTGGCCAGCTACCTGATCGAGGCCGGTCAGCGCAACCACAACCTCGACGCCTTGGCCCTACGCTACCTGCAGCACGAAACGACCAAGATTTCAGAATTGATCGGTGGCGGCAAACAGCAAAAGCAAATGGATCAAGTGCCGCTTGACCAAATCACACCCTATGCCGCCGAAGACGTCGATGTACCGCTGCGGCTGCGGCCCATTTTGGAAGAGCGGTTGATTGAGCTGGGCCTGGATCAGCTGAACCGCGAGCTGGAAGTGCCGTTGATCAGCGTCCTGGCCGACATGGAATATGCGGGCATCAAACTGGACATCGAACACCTGTCGCGACTAAGCGTTCAGTACCAGCAGCAGCTGGACGCCCTGGAGGCCGAGATCTACGACCTGGCCGGCCACCCCTTCAATATTGCCTCGCCCAAACAGCTGGCCACGGTGCTGTTTACCGAACAAGGGCTGCCCGTGCTGAAAAAGACCAAGACGGGACCCAGCACCGATGGCGAAGTCCTGGAACAACTGGCCGCAAACCATCCGTTGCCGGCCAAGATCATCGAATACCGGCAGTTCGCCAAGCTGAAGAACACCTACGTCGATGCGCTGCCCGCCCTGGTGCATCCGCAGACAGGTCGCATCCACGCGACGTTTCATCAAGTCGTAACCGCCACGGGCCGATTGAGCTCCAGTGATCCCAATCTGCAGAATATCCCTGTGCGTGCTGAGCGGGGTCGGGAAATACGGGCGGCCTTTTTGCCCGGCCCGCCGGATTGGCAACTGCTGGCCGCGGACTATTCCCAGATCGAACTACGCGTGCTGGCTCATTATTCAAAAGATGAAGCGCTTTGCGAAGCGTTCGCACGCGACGAGGATGTCCACAAGATGGTCGCCAGCCAGGTCTACGGCGTCCCTCCCTCGAAAGTTACAGTCGAGATGCGCCGCGGCGCGAAGGCGGTTAACTTTGGCGTGATTTACGGCCAGACAGCGTTCGGGCTGGCCAAATCGCTGGGGATCGAAGTTGACGAAGCGGCCGAGTTTATTGACGCCTATTTCGCAAAGTATCCGCGGGTCGAGGAATTCCTCAGACAGGTCCTGGCCGATTGCCGCCAGGCGGGGTACGTTACCACCATCCTCGGCCGCCGCCGGAACATCAGCGGCGTTCGCGAAGAAGTCATCGGAAGGCAGCTCAATTTCGCCGAACGCACCGCCATCAATACCATTATCCAGGGCTCGGCGGCCGATATGATCAAACAGGCCATGGTCAACATTCACCGCCGCCTGGAAAAAGAAAACCGCAAATCGCAAATGCTGCTGCAAATCCACGATGAACTGGTCTTCGAAGTCCCCCCCCAGGAATTGGACGCCATGCAGCAGCTGGTCCCCGCAGAAATGGGCTCCGCCGTC
>WVZU01000178.1:11780-17348 GCA_011772275.1 Planctomycetales bacterium
ACGCGGGACACAAGACGCCGGCCCCCACGATCGAGTTGACTATAGCACCAGAGACAGAGCGAAGAAAAAAGTTCGCGACCCTCGACACCCCAGCCCCGCCACGCATTTATGAAAATTATTGGAATCGTTGGCGGAGTGGCCAGTGGCAAGAGCCGGGCCACTGAGTACCTGCGGCAGCTAGGTGCGGCGGTGCTGGATGGAGACCGAGTGGGGCACGAGGTTCTCCGGGAACCGGCGGTGGTGGCGGCGGCCCGGGCTCGGTGGGGGACCGCTATTTTGGACGCCGACGGACAAATCGATCGCTCGAAATTGGCCAAAATCGTCTTCGCTCCGACCAAAGAGGCCGCGGCCGAACTTCAATTTCTGGAAGATTTGACCCATCCGCGGATCCGAGCTCGGTTGGCCGACGAGGTGGCCAGCCTGGAAGCGAAACGGATCGTCCCCGCCGCTGTGCTCGACGCGCCCGTCTTGCTGAAGGCCGGCTGGAACGACTTTTGCGACATGATTCTGTTTATCGATACGCCGGAAAAACTGCGGCTGCAGCGGGCCGCGGCGCGGGGATGGAGCCCGCAGGAGGTCCAGCGCCGTGAGGCAGCCCAAGCGACGCTGCAGGAAAAGCGTCAAGCGGCAGACCTGGTTTTGGATAATTCCGGCTCCCCCGCTGAACTTTATCAACAAATTCACGATTTTTGGGATTCCCATTGCCAAGGATTCATGGCAAACTAAAGGTAGCTGGGATGGCGGGCAGCCGAGGCGTCTGGATGGCAACTCAGCAATCCCAGTCGACAGACCTTTCCTCCATCCTCTCCTGCCGCGGTTCCCCAACCGTCCTTGTTCTCTCCTCAACCATTCTCTAAAAAAACATCTCATCCCTCCGCTCCTGCCATTCGCGCAGGGGACCGATCACTCTTTTCAGGAGTTCGCCGTCATGGCTAACGCACGAGGTACGAGCAGCCCCACTCCGGAAACGGCTCTAAATAATAAGTCCGCAGAGGCCGGATCCCACCGCACCGTCGATCCTTCCGATCCCATGTACCGCCGTCTGGAAGAAGAAGAACCACTGTCCCTGGCCGAAGAACTGGTCGATGAAGTCGCGGTCGGAGTCGCGCCTCCGGACCGCTACGACAAGATCAAACAAAACGAAATCCATGTTGCAGAGCTCCAGCGACTGTCGATGGGCGACCTGATCCAACAGGCGCGGAAAGAAAATATTTCCGATATCGCGGGCCTGAAAAAACAAGACCTGATCTTCAAGATACTTAAGGAACGGGTCAAGCTGAATGGATTGATGTACGGCGAAGGGACGCTGGAGATCCTTCCCGATGGGTTCGGGTTTCTGCGCAGCCCCGATTATCACTACCTGTCCTGCCCCGATGACATCTACGTATCGCCCAGCCAGATCCGGCGCTTCGGGTTGCGGACCGGCACGACCGTCTCCGGACAAATTCGCCCCCCGAAGGAGAACGAACGGTATTTTGCTCTGCTGCGCGTGGAAGCCATCAATTATCAGGATCCCAATCTGACGGCGGAAAAGGTCGACTTCGACGACTTGACGCCCTTGCACCCGGACCAACGCATCGTCTTCGAGACAACGTCCGACGAACTGGCGATGCGAGTCTGTGACCTGGTGACCCCCGTCGGTTTCGGCCAGCGCGGACTGATCGTCAGTCCGCCTCGAGCTGGCAAGACGATTCTGCTGCAGAAAATGGCCAAGTCCGTACTCACCAATTTCCCGGAAGCGTACGTGATCATGTTGCTGATCGACGAGCGGCCGGAGGAAGTTACCGATATGGAACGTCAGGTGAAGGGGGCCAATTGCGAGGTGATCAGCTCCACCTTTGACGAACCCTCCTCGCGACACGTGCAGGTCGCAGAAATGGTGCTGGAAAAGGCCAAACGCATGGTCGAATGCGGCTACGATGTGGTCATCTTTCTGGACTCCATCACGCGTATGGCCCGCGCCTGGAACGCCGAATGCCCGAATTCCGGCAAGATCCTCTCCGGTGGCATCGATGCCAACGCCATGCAGCGCCCCAAACGCTTCTTTGGCTCGGCGCGAAAAGTCGAAGAAGGTGGGTCGCTCACCATTTTGGCAACCGCCCTCATCGACACGGGCAGCCGCATGGACGAAGTGATCTTTGAAGAGTTCAAAGGGACCGGCAACCTCGAAATCGTGCTGGATCGACAACTGGTCGACAAACGTATTTGGCCCGCCATAGATATTAACCGCAGCGGTACACGCCGCGAGGAAATGTTGATGGACCCGGAAGAACACCGCCGCGTGTGCATCCTGCGACGCGTGTTGAGCGACATGAATCCGCCAGAAGCCATGGAACTCCTGCTGACCCGGCTGCAAAAGACCAAAAGCAACGCCGAACTGCTGATGAGTCTCAAGCCGACCTGAACAGCACGGCCCAGGTAGCCGACAGGCCAACCCGGCGAGCAATCTTGCGGAAAAGATACGCCCCGTCCCCGCCGGTAGCTCGTACCCCAGGTAATCAAACGGTTTTGGACGCAGAACGATGGCCAATCAGTTCGCAGGTGATCGCAACAGCGTTTCCGAGGATCGGTTCGGGGTCGTCGTCTCCCGCTATAACCACTCCATCACCTCCCAGCTCCTTAACGGCGCCCTGGAAACCCTGACCGCCGCCGGCGTGCCGGAAGACCACGTCGACGTCGCCTGGGTGCCGGGCGCCTTCGAAATTCCCCTGGCCGCACTCCGCCTGGCCAACTCGCGAAAGTACGTCGCCGTGATCTGCCTGGGCGCCGTCATTCGTGGTGAGACCAGCCATGACCAACACATCAACCGCGCTGTAAGCATCGGTGCGACCCAGGCCGCATTGCAGACCGGCGTGCCGGTCTTGTTCGGCGTCCTGACCTGCGATACGCTCGAACAGGCGATCCACCGTGCCGGAGGCAACGTAGGGAATAAAGGTACCGAGTCCGCCGCGGCAGCGCTGGAGATGGCCAGCCTGCTGAAAAAGCTCAACACGTAGGCCCGCCCCTTCCCGCCTGGCGAGCTGACGTGACCGCAAGCATGCCTGCCCATACCTTACCAGGGTCTTATGTCCCGCCGCAGTCGAGCCCGTGAAGTTGCGTTGCAGGTCCTGTATCAGGACGATCTGAACCCTGCGCCAGAAGCCGTCGATCCGGCCCCCTTCCTCCAGGCTCGGCTCGGCTCGCAAGAACTGGTGGAATTCGCCCAATCACTGATCGATGGCGTCCGCCGCAATCGGGGCGAATTGGATCAGCTGCTCTCCAGTACCGCCGACAACTGGGCCCTGGAACGGATGGCCGCTACCGATCGCAACGTGTTGCGTATTGGCGCTTTCGAGATTCTCTATACCGGCACCCCCAACCGAGTTGCCATTAATGAAGCCGTTGAGCTGGCGAAACGGTTCGGGGCGGCTCAATCCGCTCAGTTCGTCAACGGCGTGCTGGACCATATCCTCGCCGAACATGGCAGGGAATAGGCGACCGGGGCGGGTGAGGATTTAGGCTGTAAGGAACTGGACCGCATGGGATTATTTGACAAATTCAAACAAGGCCTGCAAAAGACTTCGCGGCTGCTGAAAACCGACGTCCGCGACCTCTTCAAAGCCGAAGGCCGACTGGTAGACGAAGATTTTCTGGACGAATTGGTCGAGACCCTCGTCAAGACCGACATGGGCCTCAAGCCCGCTCAGGCCATCGCCGATCGCGTGGGGAACCAATTCCGAGCTCGTATTGTCCATTGGGAAGATGTACTGGTCACGATTAAGACACAACTGAAGGAACTTTTGGCTCAGCCCGAAGAACCGATTCGCTACGCGGAGACCGGGCCCACCGTCGTGCTCATCGCCGGTGTCAACGGTTCGGGAAAGACCACCTCCATCGCCAAACTGGCCAACATGTTCCAGGCGGAAGGCAAGACGGTGGTCCTGGGAGCAGCAGATACCTTTCGAGCGGCAGCCGTTCAGCAGCTGACCGTTTGGGCAGACCGTCTCGGTGTCCAAATCGTCAAAGGCGAACCCGGCGCCGATCCGGCCAGCGTGGCCTATCAGGCGGTCGAAACGGCCATCCAACAAGGGATCGATGTCTGTATCGTGGACACCGCCGGCCGCCTGCAAACTCAACAAAACTTGATGCAGCAGCTGTCCAAAATCCGCCGAATCATCGCCAAGCAGATCCCCGCTGCGCCCCACGAAACCCTCCTCGTCCTCGACGCCACCACCGGACAAAATGGGATCAGCCAGGCGACCCACTTCACCCAAGCCATCGATTGCAGTGGGATTATCCTCGCCAAACTCGATGGTACCGCCAAAGGGGGGGTTATCGTAGCGATTCGTGAAAAAATCGGGCTGCCAGTCAAATACGTCGGCGTAGGCGAAGGCCTCGAGGATCTGGCCCTGTTCGCCCCCGACGATTTCGTCGACGCCCTCTTTGAAGACGTCGCCACCGAACCGGCGTAACCAACCACCTCCGGCAGACCATGGCGTGGCGCTATGACCGGCACGCAAAAGAAACCCGACCCCCCATCGGTTCCAACAAGCCCGTAGGCCGCTGACGGCCCCCCAGCCGCCAGGGGATGACACGTCGTACGGGAAGGAACCCAACCTGACATTCCAGAGCAAATCCTCGCAGACACCACAAATGACCATCCGCCTGCGCGATACCCGGTCCTTACGCCGCCGATCGGCATGAGCGGCCCCACAGACGCCGAGGGGCGCGTGGGACAACGCCCCCACGCCCTCTGCCGCTGTCCCCGAAAACGCGGATCCCACGCGCCAAGGCGTCGGGGACTTCGAAAGGCCAGTTCGCACTTCGAAAAGCAGTTGTCCCCAAGGCGCCCCCCAAAGTCCCCCGGCGCCCCCCACAGTCAGTTGTCCCCGGTCGTGCCGCGCCCAATAGGACCTCCCCACCTCGAAAGGCAGTTGTCCCCAAGACGTCCCTCCCACCCGTTCGCCACCTCGAAAGGCAGTTGTCCCCAAGACGTCCCTCAAAAGGCAGTTGTCCCCCGCCCACCCCCCGAAAAGGCAGTTGTCCCCGGTGGGGCGGGGGTTGTGTGGTGGGGAAGAATAGGTGGGCTGGGATGTTGCCCTGGCCGAAAGCTGGGAGATTCCGCAGGTTTTTCAATGGAAAGCGGGGTGGACTGCCGGATTGCTTAGCTGCGCGACGCTTGGTGCTTGCAAATCAAGCAGCTCGCCTCGATCGCTCGATGACCCCAGATCGCTCGACTCAGCCGCAAACCTCTGCCTCACAGTCCTATTGGGAAAAACCGTCGAATGGGGAACTTGTTGGCACAAGGTATGCGGTGCCCAACGGCGCGCCGTTCTTTGGGTGTGATCTGTGCGGCTGGATCCGCACGGGGGGAACGGCGCGCGTTTCATCCCTTTGGAAGAGGCAGAGAGCGATGTGTAGGACGAGGATCTGGGAGTGTGGGGCCAGTTTGGTGGTGGTGAGTTGTCTGCTGGGATTCATCTTGCTGCCTGTGGTGGGTGTTGTGGCTGAGGATGTGGGCCAGCCGAGTGGCGGGGTGGGCGAGGTCGTGGCGGGCGAAGTGGAAGAGTTGGAGCAGGTGGTCGACGA
>WVZU01000157.1 GCA_011772275.1 Planctomycetales bacterium
CGCCACCTTTTGTGGATGCCGTCCGCCAGGGATCGCCCGCCGCGGCGGCCGGCGTCCGCAGCGATGATTTGATCCTGTTCGTCAACGACGTGCTGGTACAGTCGCTGGACGATCTGCGGCAGGAATGCCGGCGGATTCCGCGCGACGAACAACTTCAGTTGACAGTCCGGCGCGGCGACCAGCTGCAGGTGATCATGCTGGACGACTCCGCCCGCTGGGAGGGCCCGCCATGACCCACACCGCGGCGATCTGGATCCTCACGCTCGCCTCCGTCCTCCACCAGGCTGCGGTCGCTGCCGAGCCCGACCTGGCGGAACGGGAGGAACAGGCCATCCTGGCCGCCGTCCGGCAAGTCGCTCCCGCCGTGGTGCGAATCCGCACCGTGGGCGGCCTGGCCAAGGTGGGCCGCGTCGCCCTGGGGGAGGGCCCCTGCAGCGGTCTGGTCGTTTCGGCCGATGGGTACATCGTCTCCAGCAGTTTCAATTTCGCACGGCAGCCTGCCACGATCCTGGTCCAGCTACCCGGCGGCGCCAGCCGCCCGGCAAAACTCGTCGCTCGCGATCACAGCCGGTCGCTGGTGCTGCTGAAAGTCGACCTGCGGGAGGAAGACCCCCCGCTGACGACGGCCGAACCGGCACCGGACGAGGAAGTCCGGCCCGGTGCCTGGGCCATCGCCGTGGGCCGCACGTTTACGGCAGACCAACCCAACGTCTCGGTCGGCATCGTCAGCGCCGTCAATCGCATCTGGGGCAAGGCGATCCAGACCGACGCCAAGATCTCGCCCAGCAATTACGGCGGTCCGCTGGTCGATATTCAGGGCCGCGTGCTGGGCGTGCTGGTACCCATGTCGCCCGATTCGAACCAGCAGCTGGCCGGCGCGGAGTGGTACGATTCCGGGATCGGCTTTGCCGTTCCCTACGGGCACATCCAAAAAATACTGCCACGCTTGAAAGGAGGCACCGACCTGCACCCCGGCCTGCTGGGGATCAACCTGAAGGGTCGCGACGCCTACGGCGAGGCCCCGGTGATCGCCGCGGTCCGCCCCGGCTCGCCAGCCCGCGCGGCGGGCATCCAGGCCGGAGACACGATTTTGCAGGCTGGCGGTCAACCCGTGATCAACCACGTCCAATTACAACACCAGTTGCGGCCGTTGTATGCCGGCGACAAGATCCGACTGGTGGTGAACCGCCAAGACCGGCAGCTGGAATTCGAGCTGTCGCTGGCCGACAAGCTGCCTCCCTACGCGCATCCCTTCCTGGGGATCCTCCCCCGTCGGGACAACAGGAAGGGGAAGGGGATGGTTGTCCGTTACGTGTTTCCGGACAGCGGTGCCGCCGCGGCGGGCCTGAAGGCGGGCGACCGGATCGTGAAATTGGCCGACCGTTCAATCAACAGCCGCGACGATCTTTACGAGGTCCTGACGGCCCACATGCCGGGCGAGGTGGCGAAGGTCGAATGGCAACGGGGCACCCAGCGGCTGAAGGCAGCGGCCACGCTGGGCGATNNCCCCCCAGCTACCCCCTGCCCGGCAGACAGCCGACAGCCAGGTGCCATCGGACGTCGACGTGGGTGTGATCGAAATCAAGCTGGCGGAGTTCCAAAACGAGTGCCTGGCTTATGTGCCTCCCTCGTACGATCCGGCCGTACCGCACGGCGTCGTCATCTGGCTGCCCCGTCCCGGCCGATGGGACCAGAACAAAGTGATCTCCCGCTGGCGAGACCATTGCGCCGCTCACGACCTGATCCTGCTGGCTCCGCAGGCCAGCGATCCAGAGCGTTGGCAGCGCGACGAAGTCGAATTCGTCAGCGGGGCCCTGGCTCGATTGGCCAAACTGTACGAAGTCGATCCGGCCCGCACGGTGGTGTACGGCCGGGAGGCGGGCGGGGCGATGGCCTTCTACGTGTTCGTCGCCGACACTTCACAGATTCACGGTGTGGCGGTCGTCGACACCCCCATGCCGGTCCTCTTGCAGGCTCCGCCCGTCGAGCCCGCCAACCGCGTGGCCCTCTTCTGGTCCTACGATTCCCAGCACCCGGCGGCCAGCCGCATTCCAATCCAGGCCCAGCGGCTGACCGCATTGAACTATCCGGTCACCCTCCGCCAACGGGATAAAAAAGGGGGCGACCTGGATGACCAGCAGCTGTCGGAACTGGTCCGCTGGATCGACAGCCTGGATCGTATCTGATTTGGATTTCCGACAAGCCGTCTGCTGTGCGTCGGCCAGGCGACCAGCCGGCATCACCAAAGCCGGCTATCCAAGAACAGCTTCTTCGGCGCGCGAGTCAAAGGCTCACCACGTCAGCCCCGACATTTTCGGAAGAACCGAAAACAGCAAACGGTCGTTGTCAGCGGATGGTTTGAGCCCAAGAGGGCCCGTGTCGTGACCGGTCCGCCGAAGCCTGCCGCTGATCCTTTTTGACCGCCACGGTTAATCTTTGGACATCGGGATTCTGTTTTCTTAGCCGGCAGACAGTCCGGCAGGGGCCTTAACTCCCGTGCCGCCAAGCGCTTTTGAAATCTGACGGCCTGGTCACTCGTTTGGCATCCCACATGCAAAACAAGTACGGCTGGTTGTGGCTGCTACTTGTTCGCTTTTCTGCAGGCTGCGCAAGTCATCATGGACACATTCACGGAAAACCGTCGGTGGTGGATGGCCGCCTGTTTCCTGCTGATCCTGTGCGTCGTTCCCGATTTTGTTCTTGGGGCCGAGCGTCTCGACCGGGGCTGGCTGGCCGCGGCGGGCCTGGCAGAGCACATTTTGCCGCGCGGCCTGCGCTGGGAGGAGTTGGCGAAAACTCGCCTGCCCGCGATTCTGACCAGCGATTCCGATCTACGGCAAGTCCGCGGCCGGATGTGTGGCGAATTTGAACATCAACACGCACTGTTGTTGGGTTGTCGCGAACTGGTGGAAGGGATGCCGGATCTGTTCATGCAGATCGTGCGTCACACGCGAGGAAAGGTCTCGATTGTGGCCCTGGTTGCCGACGTGGAGGAATACCAGTACGCGAAGATGCTTTTGCGTTCCAAAGGAATCGCCGCCGATCATGTCCGCTTTGCCGAGATTATGCACGATACGTTATGGGCACGCGATTACGGACCCATGATTGTAGACAGTCCAGACCGTGGGCCGATCGTGCTGGACGCCGACTATGGGATGGAACGCTGCAACGACGATCGCGTTCCTTTGGAATTGGGGCGGCTCTTGAAACTGCCGGTGGTCACCGTCCCCTTGACGATCGAAGGTGGCAATCTGCTGACCAACGGGGACGGTTTGGCAATCGTCACCGACCAGTTTCTGGAGAAGAATATCACTGCGGACGAGGATGAAAACAGCCTGCTGGCCACTCTGCAGAATGCGTGCGGTTTTCGACAGGTTGTCGTATTGCAATCCCTGCTGGGCGAGCCGACGGGGCATGTTGACATGTTCGCCACGTTCACGTCGCCCACGACGGTGCTGGTCGGCGCGTATCGGGTCGAGCAAGATGCGGAAAATGCAGCCATCCTGGATCGCAATGCAGCTCGCCTGCGCCAGGTCCGCACCAGCCAGGGCCCGCTACGCGTAGTCCGGGTTCCCATGCCACCCCGTCGCAACAACACCTGGCCAACGTATACCAACGTCGTTTACGCCAATGGGGTGGTTCTGGTACCCATCTACCCTTCGCTGGACCAGGTGGGCAGGCGCCGCGCGCTGGACATATTTTCACAAGCCCTTCCCACCTGGAAGGTCGTGGGTATTGATGCGACACAAATCATCAAAATGGATGGCGCCTTGCACTGCATGACGATGAACCTGGGAGCCATCGGGCAACTGCCTGCGTTTCCCAAGCCGTGCCGGAAACGGGTCGCCTCGGAAGCCGAAACGAGTGAATTGGCGGTAGATCCAGGTTGCCCGGACCGGAAACTGATGGGGCTTGAGCGGGCACCGTGTGGAGCGGGATGGTGACGGATCCGGGCAATCAAAACCGAGTTGGAACGAGCCAGGAGGCGGCCGCAGCGGGCGACGACCTTCGCCTGTCTCGACCGGCTGGCTCGCCCCTTCCAGCCGCGACGACCATCGGGAATCTGCCCAACTCGCCCTCAGGCGACCCGCCCCCGTCGGAGGTTTTCATGGGGCAGCCCTTGCGACGCCACTCTTCCACCGCACGCTTTGACGGGATTGCCGTTTCACCCGGCGTGGCCATTGCCCGGGCACACTGCCTGCATGAAATCCCGGTCGGTTCGGTCACCGATCCCATCGACGAGAGCGAGGTTCTGGCCGAGCTGGGCCGCTTTGAGGAAGCACTTCAACTGACAGACCACGAGTTGGCAGCCTTGCGCGACAAGGTATCCGTCCAGCTGGGAAAATCCGAGGCCGCAATCTTTACCGCTCACCTGGCCATCCTCCGCGACGAGGGCCTGTTGGAAAAAGTACAGCGCCGCATTGGCCAGCAGCGTTTACCGGCCGCGGCAGCCATTGCCGAGGTCGCTTACGAGTACCAGCAGCTACTGGCGGACGTCCATGACGAATACCTGAAAGAACGGGTTGCCGATGTGCGCGATGTGCTGCTGCGGTTACAGCGCAATGTGGCAAAAATTACTCATCACGATTTTGCCGCTCACGACGAACCCATCGTGCTGGTGGCTTGTGAGCTGTATCCGTCAGACATTATCGCTTTGACCGAAGCCAATGTGGTGGGTATCGTCACGCAAACCGGCAGCCGCACCGGCCACGCGGCGATCTTGGCCCGCAGCTACGGCCTTCCTGCCGTGGCGGGCGTCACGGATATTCTGCAGCACGTCAACAGCAGTGACACAATCGTCGTCGATGGCAGTGGCGGCCATGTGTTTGTGAATCCCGGGCGGGAAACGTTACGGGCCTACCGCGAGCGGCGATCCGAGTTTGCCCGCCTTAAAACCGACCTGGCGGCGGAACCGCGCGGGCCGGCCCATACGGCCGATGGCCAGACAATCGCTCTGCTGGCCAATGTCAACTGCGAGACCGACATCCGGGAAGCGATCGCCGGCGGCGCGTGCGGCGTCGGTTTGTACCGAACCGAGTTCTTTTTTCTTACGCACCCGAACGTCCCGGACCAGCAGCAGCAGACGGAAAACTATCGCCAAATGATCGCCCATTGCCCCGGCGACATTTTTACGATCCGTACGCTCGACCTGGGCGGCGACAAGACCATCTCGTACCTGACACACACCCACGAGCACAATCCGCACATAGGATGGCGATCGATTCGGCTGTCCTTCGCACATCCGAAATTTTTCCTCACGCAACTGCGAGCCGTCCTGGCAGCAGCAGCCAATCAGGACAAAGAGGTGCGGTTGCTGTTTCCCATGATCACGGTTCCGGACGAATTGGATGAAGTGCACAAGCTGATGCGGCGCGCGCGGAGGCAACTCAAAAAACGGGGCCAGCCCTGCGGCAAGGTAAGAATCGGCATGATGATCGAAGTTCCTGCCGCAGCCGTCGCCTTGGATGCCTTTCTGGAGAACGTCGATTTCGTCTCCATCGGCTCCAACGACCTCGTGCAATACCTCACCGCGGCCGATCGCGATAACCCCAAGGTCAGCCACCTCTGCCAGGCACTCTGCCCCGCCGTGCTGCGCGTCGTCGCCAGTGTCGCGGCAACCTGCCACCGCACGCGTACGCCGGTAACGCTCTGCGGCGAAATGGCCAGCTCGCCCCGAGCCGTCCCTTTGCTGCTGGGCATGGGCTTGCGGAACCTCAGCATGAGCACGGCGTTTATTCCCACGATTCGTGACCTGATCGGACGGCTCACCATCCCGGAGACGCAGGCTGTTCTGGCCGAGGTGATGAAACTAAAAACCGCACGGCAGGTCTGCGAAACCATGGACCGATACCTTGCCGCCCGGGCACCCCACCTTTTGCCACTGGTCCTCGCATGACACGTTGGTTTTTGGTAACAGTTCAGCCGCATGGTAGCTGAAGTCGTGAAACTTCAGTCGCTTGCCCTGGTTACCGCCGAGGCTATCCGAATGCTCACGGATTCGGCTCCCTCAGGCCCCGCCGCCAGTCGGCTAAAGTGTGAAGACGATTGCAATCTTTGCCGATCAACTAAGCGTATGACGGGGCGGTGATGGGTACTGTGGCTGGCACGATCGGCGGATAGCCCAGCAATTATTTCGCTGCCACCTTGCCACAGATGCTGTACAATTTGCCGCCTGCGAACTTGTTTCGTGTTGGCCGGAATCAGCCACCGCGCGCTGTGACATGTCCGCAGAAAATGTGCGCAGCGGCTTGTTCCATCTGGCATAAGGGAGTCCACGTTGCCAAGGAGTGACTTTGAAGCCATTTCCGAGTCCTTGATCGACGACGTATGTCGCCGCCTGGAGGAGAACAGACCCATCCGGCTCCGGCAGGCGTTGCCCGGCGGCGGCATGCTGAACATCGATCGCCTGCTGCCCTTTCTGTGCGTCTATCGCCGCGATCCCGCTCGATTAGACAACGGCACCGGGCCGTTCGTGACGGCCGAAGCGGCCTATCTTTATGCTCCTGGTGAAGCCACGCGCCGCAAAGGACTGCAACGGCTGGTGCGCCGCATCGTCCAGTCGGCCACCACCAGGTTAGGCTCGTTTCTAATCCTGGAAATCTGGTCGGCCGACGACGCGCGTGTGCCCGCCGCGGTGGACCACTTGACCGGCGAACGGCTGCTGCCCCAACCCGCTTTTCGCATCCTGACACGCCTGCCGCACCGGCCGGAAGGAGCGGTGGCCAGGCTGGAATTCGGTCTGCAGCGCATCAAGTCAAATCGCCAGGCCGCACGGGTAGAAATCAACCTGCACTCGCGCAATCATCCACCGCGGATGTCGCAGCTTGTCTCCCCCGCCGATGCCGCCAAGCTGAACTGCCACGTGCTGGGTGTGGAAATCCTGCCGGTCTATCGCAATCCCCAAACGGGTGAAGTTTACGACCATGTCCAGCGCGGTTTACGGCGGGCCGTCACTCAGGCCTTGAAACAGGCCTTCTTTACCTTTGCCCTGGACTGCACGAACGTGCGGCCCCAGCACTATTACACGCTGGGTCGCAAGTCGCTGCCGCGCCAGGTCTGGACCGTGGACCGGCAACTGGCCGAGGTCAGCGGCAAGTTCAAGCTGCTGCTGCAGGTGACCCCGGTCAACGCCGAGCGGGCGTGGCACAGTTTTTCCCAGAGCAATTTTCAGCAAGCGCCACGATTCCAGTATCGGCCGCTGGAAGCCGATCCCCTGCTGTTGAAGCGTCGGCTGTGGAAGATCCGCACCGAACAGATCGAGGACCCCACCCTGGGCTATCTGCTGCGGCAAACCCAGGACGAATTGGATCGGCAGATCAGCATGCTGGCCGACATCGGCTCGCGACGGTTCCTGGCCGGCAGCCTGCAAGTCTACGGGGGCGTCGAACCGTCGCTGCTGGAACTGGCCCAAAAAATCTTGAAGACCTGGCCGAATGCCGGCGACGAGCCGCCGCCAACCGTAACGGCCGGGGCCTTTGTGCGGCGCGCGGCTGGCGAGATTCAATTTTATCGCAAACGTTTAAAAGACTTTGCTGCCAAGGCGGTTGTGCAGGAAGAGATGTATAGCGGCCTTTTGTCGACTGGCGGCAATCTGCTGGTGGGACGCGAGACCGTCCTGGCAGAAAACCGGGTGGAGGCCCTCTTGCATCACGAAATCGGCACCCACCTGCTGACGTATTTTAACGGCCAGTCGCAACCTTTACGGTTGCTGAAGGTCGGCTTGGCCGGCTACGACGGCCTGCAGGAAGGGCTGGCCGTTTTGTCCGAATACCTGGTGGGCGGCCTGAGCCGCCGACGGATGCGAACCCTGGCGGCCCGCGTGGTGGCCGTCGACCAGCTGACGGCCGGTGCCCGGTTTGCCGAAACGTTCCGGCGGTTGGTGGAGGAACATGGTTTCGAGGCGCATCTGGCCTACACGATCGTGTTGCGGGTCTACCGCGCCGGGGGCCTGACCAAGGACGCGGTCTACCTCCGCGGCCTGGTGGAGATTCTGGACTACCTGGCCCGCGGCGGCCAGCTGGAGCCGCTGTTTGTCGGCAAGCTGGCCGCCGATCATATCCCGATCGTCCGCGAGCTGCTGTTGCGGAACGTCCTGCGGCCGCCCCCCTTGCGTCCTCGTTACATGGACGACCCGCGGGCCCTCAAACGGCTCGGCAGGCTGCAGAGCGGTTGTACCGTGATGGAACTGCTGGATGCGTGACTTTGGCATCAAAGCTGTCCGAAGGCCATGATGGGAGCCCCGGGATAGGCGACGGACGAATCGGACAGACCCAGCACCACCGCATCCCGCTGGACGTGGATCGTTTCCAGGTGGCGGCCAAAAGCGTTGACGATCTTGGCCACGGGCTGGCCTGCCTGGACCACGGTTCCCGGGCGAACCAAAAACCGGATAATGCCGCTGGTCGAACTGGTCGGCTGCTGGGAATAGGTGAGCGGCTTGTAGCGGATTTCCTCCGGCACCGGATAGGCAAAGGGCTCGCCGGTGCGGGCAACCATCTTCAAATTTTGCAGCACGTTAAACACTGCTTGAACGCCCAGTTCGACATTGGTTTCGTTCACCACGTACGATTCTCCCAATTCAACTGTCAAGGCGGCGATACCGTGCCGCAGCAGGCTGTGGGACAAGGTCCGCCGCAACGGATCGGGTTCGGTCACGCAGAGAAAACCGGTTTGGGCAGACAGCGCCTCGCTTTGCCTTTCGGCGCGGCTGCGTTTGTCTGCCGAGGGGGGCAAAGCAAAGCGGGCCTGGCACAAGGAACACGTTTGGCGGTAGCCGGCCACTGCAATTCTGTAGCCGGCCACTGCAATTCTGTAGCCGGCTGCTGTGAAGCCGGGCCTTGGCCGGATCCGCC
>WVZU01000417.1:0-380 GCA_011772275.1 Planctomycetales bacterium
CGCGGATCATCGATCTGATGGATCGGCTGGGCGTGACCTTCAACCGGACGACCGAGGGGTTCCTGGATCAGCGGCGTTTTGGGGGGACGTTGTACAAGCGGACCGCCTTTGCCGGCGCCACGACCGGCCAGCAGCTGCTGTACGCCTTGGACGAACAAGTGCGACGCTGGGAGGCGGAGGGGCTGGTGCGCAAATTCGAATTTTGGGATTTTCTGGGCCCGCTGCTGGATGCCGACGGCCGCTGCCGAGGATGCGTGGCTCAGGACCTGGTCACCATGGAAATTCGCAGTTTTCCGGCCGATGCCGTGGTCGTCGCCTCGGGCGGTCCGGGACTGATCTACGGCCGCTCGACAATGTCCATGGTCTGCACCGGCAGCGCG
>WVZU01000417.1:396-1365 GCA_011772275.1 Planctomycetales bacterium
TACAGGTGCACCCCACGGCCGTTCCGGGGGCGGACAAGCTGCGGTTGATGAGCGAAAGTGCCCGTGGCGAAGGCGGCCGCGTATGGGTGCCACGCCGGCCGCAGGACGACCGTCCGCCACGCGAGATCCCCGAAGAGGAACGGTATTATTTTCTGGAGGAGCGCTACCCGGAATACGGCAATCTCGTACCACGGGACATTGCCACCCGCGAGATCTTCAGCGTCTGTACGCAGGATGGTTTGAGCGTCGATCAGGACCGTTTGAGCGTCTATTTGGACCTCACGCACCTGGCCCGCGATGTGCTGGATAAAAAACTGGGCGGGATCCTGGAGATCTACGAGAAGTTTCAGGGCGTCGACCCTCGCACAGCGCCCATGAAAATCTTCCCGGCCGTGCACTATTCGATGGGTGGCTTGTGGGCGGATTACGAGCGGACGGCGGACGGCGGGCTGCAGCCCGGTTCGCCCGCCAATCAGCAAACGAACATTCCCGGCCTGTTCGCGATCGGCGAGTGCGATTACCAATATCACGGAGCCAACCGCCTGGGCGCCAACTCGCTGCTCAGCTGTATCTTCAGCGGCCTGTTCGTGGCCCCCGGAATCGTCAACCACCTGCATAACCGCTCGGGCCCGGCGGCCGACGAGTTACCCGCGGGATTCTTCGAGGCGGGTGAGCAGCAGCATCGTCGGGCTCATCAAAAACTACTCCAGCGCCGCGGTGGCACCGAAAACCCCTACCTGCTGCACCAGGAGCTGGGCCGCACGATGACCGAAGCGGCCACGGTGGTTCGGGAAAACGACAAGCTGCGGCGGGCCATCAGCAAGGTGCTGCAGCTGCGCGACCAAGCCGACCGGTGCGCTCTGGCGGACAGTGGCAACTGGACGAATCAAAATGTCATCTTCACCAAAGCCTTGCTGGACATGTTCCCGCTGGCCTTGGCCATCCTGCGGGGGGCTTTGGCCCGCGACG
>WVZU01000417.1:1375-2178 GCA_011772275.1 Planctomycetales bacterium
CGGACTTTGCGATGCCCGGCTTGACCGGCCAGACGGTGGCTGAGCGAAGGCAACAGGCGGAGGTCTGGTGCGAGCGGTTTGCGGCCAATTCGCAAACCTGGCTGAAGACCACCGTGGCCGATTATGAAACGGGCAGTCGCGACGTCCGGCTGAGTTACGAAGAAGTGGATACCTCGCTGATCCCCCCCCGCCCGCGGTTGTACGGGCTGGTGGGCGCCGAGGTGATCGAAGAGGTGTGGCAGGAACGGATCAGCCGCAGTGCGACGGCCGCCGAGAGAATGAGTGCGCCAGCGGTGGCGCGCGGGTCGTGATCCTGCCGTGGCCGGTTTGCGAAGGTGTATGGGTTGGGTTAGAAAAGTAGCCAGGATTGGAAAATCCGAAATTCGAAATCCTAAACAAATCTCAATTTTCCAGTATCCAATAATCAAAACATGGTGCGCGGCCAAAGGCAGGGCACGGCGAGGTGCCGCTGGTCAATCCCCGTTCGCTGCGCCGCAGCGGCGGCTTGTTTGTGGTCAATCAAATTTTGATTTTTGCATATGTTTGAGGGCGTCCGGAAATTTGCCGTGAATGAATGCCTTATGGAAAAGGGGAATTGCGAACAAATGCGAGCACCAAATTTGTGGCGATGCCCAACCGCTCTTCACAGATGCTTGGATGTCCGCGCCAATCGATCCCTATTCCCGCACACTCTCCATTTTTTTCAGATTTCGAAATTCGGACTTTCCAGCCCGGACCTGGTCCGACCCATGTCGGCCCTGTTGGGACATTTTTTTGCACTGCAAACAATCAAAGTCTGCGGC
>WVZU01000003.1:0-10927 GCA_011772275.1 Planctomycetales bacterium
TGCCCCTGTGCGCCAAGCTGGCCCTCAGCAGCCGGGGTGCTGACCCTAACCGTGATCCCAGAAGCACCCCGGCTGCTCAAGCCCGACCGCAGGCGGAAACGCTGTCCCTTCGCGCCAAGATGGCACTCAGCAGCCGGGGTGCTGACACAACCGCCACCAGCCAAAGGCTGAAATCAGACCGGCTACTGTTTGGGGCAACTTGGAGGGCTGAGCAAAGCAGTTTCTGCCGCAGATTCCTATCCAAGTTTGCCAATTTATTCCATCAAGTAGCGCGTCTGATTTTTCCCTGGTTACTGCGATTTACTTCCAGGGGTTCGGTCCTTTGGATTCAGTGCCTGCCCCGTGGTCTTTGTTCGTGGTCTTTTTTGCGGCTGATTTTTTTGCGAGGACCGGCAATTGGTAGCAGGCGGCTTCCAAGTGGTTACGGACCAAAAGGTAGGGCCCGGCCAGGGCGGGGTTGTTCCAGGTTTTGCCCTCCAGGGCCTGAAATTTCGCCAGTTCCTCGTGTCGCTGGGGAGTTGCCCGGACCAGTACCAGTTCCCCCTGTTCAGAGGTAATCAACAGCAGACCACCGACCAGCAGCAGCTGGCCATGGCCGTAGCGTCCCCGTTTCCATTTCCGCTTCAATCCCTCGATCTGCACACATTCCAGGATCCCGCCGCTCAGCCCGTAGAGGTGGTCCTGGTAAACAACCACGTTGGTCATTTTGGTCTTCAGCGACTTGTGCGATCGCCACAGGAGGTGAGCGGTGAAGTTGTCGTGGTTGCTGGTGCGAATTTCAAACAGGGCACAACCCTGGAGATAGCCCTTGGAGACAAATACGCGGTCGTCGCCGAGGGGAACGGGCTGGGACGTATTGGCATCCGCAGAACTATCGCCGGGCCAGGGAAAGCTCCACAGCGGCCGGCCATCTTCGACATCGTGGCCGCGGACGTGATCTTCATTGACGGTGACCACCTGCCGTCGCCCGGCGAGTGTGGCGAGAACCGGAGACGCGTAACTGGATTGATCGTTCCCGGCGCTCCATGTCGGCTGGCCGGTCCATTTGTTGTAGGCCACCAGCGATCTTCCGTTGGGTCCCCCGGCACTGACGACGACCTTGTCGTCAACGATCAAGGGGGACCCGCTGCGTCCCCATTGAATTTGCGTTGCAGAATTGTCGGTGAGGATGTCACGCGTCCAGATCGGTCGGCCGCTGGTCAGCTGCAGGCAATTCAACAGCCCCGTCGCCCCTTGCGTATACACTCGGTCGTCGTCGACCGTGGGCGTGGCGCGAGGTCCGATACCACCCAGCACTTCCTGGAAGCGCGTCTTATCCTGGTGCGACCAGACAATCCGACCGGTTTTCCGTTCATAACAGACCACCAGCTCGTCCGCCCCCCGCTGTTCCTGGGTTATCGCGTAGTCGCCGACGATTGAGAATGCGGACCAGCCGGCGCCGATTGGCTGCCGCCACAGCAGTCGTGGCGGGTTGTTTTTCCAGTCGGTGGCCAGCGCGACGTTCTCCACCGTCGCTCGACCGTCGGCCCCCAGAAACCGTGGGTAGTCATGATCTCTGCCCACGTTCCCGCGGGTCGCTTCCATGGCGACCTCGGTTTCTGCCTGGGGCAGCCGCTGGTCAGGTCGGGGCATGAAGCGCCAGGCTAACTGAAACCGCATGTCCGCGGTGAAGTCCTCGAAGCGGATGCAAGCGACCAGTATCACCAGGCCGACCAGAGGTACCAGCCACTTTGCGAGGCGGGGCAGCGACGAGCGGCTCCAGTACCAGCCGGCCAGTAGCAGGCCGGCCACGCCAAGCGTGATTGTGGAGACCACGTTTTTGTAGTCCTGGTCCAAGACGTCGGCAGTCTGCGTGGCACACCAGCTGAGCACCACGGTGGCCACCACGAGCACGACCGCGGTGAAGAGAATATCATTCCGCCAGGACCTGCCTGGTGTGGAGGAACGGGGAAGGGTGTCCCCAGATTGTGCCGACATGGTGCTGCGTTTGCTTGGGGTTGTCATGGGAAGGCCGTTCGTATCGTAAATTGCCCAGGTACGGCAGACAAGCCAAATCAAGTTGTTTTGCGTGGGCCGCGTGTCGCGCGAAAAATCGCCGCGAAACAAAACGGGGGATTGCCTCAGGGGCTTGTTCCCCCGCAGGAAACGCCGGCACCGTGCACAAACGGCCCTTGGGGGTCACCGGCATGGTGCGGGAGGTCGTTGGCAACTTTCGGCCCACAGCGGCCGGGACGGGGCTTTCGGATTGGCCGCTGGCTGCGGCACCTCGCTGCTCGTCCCGCTCGCCGGGAGGATGCAGCATGCCCTTGTGACAAGCTCGTTTGGCAAACGATCGTCGTGGAAGCTTCGGGTGCCTGGAGGGCCTGGCGGCCGGTTTAGCCGGTGGGCTGCGTGGTGGGGGGCGGGGTCAGGTCTTGCTCCTGTAAGGCGGGCAGGGGGTCTGCCTCATCGGCCGCCGGCGGCTGGGAGCTGGCATTTTGTGCGGACGCTTCGGCCGGATCAGGACCGTTGACTTCTGCTTCCCCTTCGGCCGGCGGAATCGCCGTCTTGGGGTGGGACAGTTCCAGGGCCTTGTTCACGGAAATCACGTTCCCCTCCCAGTAACAACATGCGGTGTTGCGGCCATTGGCCTTGGCCTGGTAGAGCGCGTTGTCGGCCCGTTTGAGGATTTGGGTGGCGGATCCTTCGCGCCAGGAACAGGCAACGCCGATGCTGAAGGTCACGGCCACCTCCTCGGCGCCCCGTCCCAGGTCGAATGTCTGCTCGCAAACATTGTTGCGTAACCGTTCTGCCGCTCGCAGGGCCGTGTCCGCATCCGCCTCGGTCAACATCAGTGCAAATTCATCTCCGCCATAGCGGGCCACGAAATCCTTGGTGCGGACACATTTCTTGAGAAACTCGCCAATGTGGGCAACCAGCACGTCGCCAGCCGCGTGCCCGTGCGTATCATTGACCCATTTAAAATGATCGACATCTGCCAGCAACAGGGCGAAGGGGGTGCCGCTGCGCCGGCAATGGGCCAGCATCGCCGTCAGGCGTTCGTCCATCGCTTTGCGATTGCCCACGCCGGACAACGCGTCGGTACGCGCCTCGCGCCGTGCTTCGTCGATGATTTCTGCCTGTTGTTCGACCTGGCACCGTGTGACCGTGAGATCGTCTTCCAGGCGCATATTGGATTCGAGCACGCTGCTGACCTGTTTCATGAGTCGATGCTGAATCACCTGCAAATCGCCCTCAAGATCCAAGCCGATCAGGTCTTCACCCACCTCTTTAATTTCCACATTGCGTTCGCTCACCTCGCTGGTAAGTTGCTCGGTGGCAGAAAGCAGCTCAGACAGCACGCGAAACGTCAAGTCACGTTCGGCGTCCATGCGGTCCTTGTCTTTGTCGGCGTACCGCGACATCCCCAGGTAAAAGCCGATACCCAGGCCGACAGCGACGCTACCGATGACCCATGGCAGGATGGAAATCAATGTATTCACGGGCATCTTTCCTCGAGACGGACCGGAGCGCAGGCGTGGGGCTCGAGTCTCCTTCCAATCATAGGCCGCAGCTGGTGGTTCGGCGAGCCGGCTCGGCAGGCCAATTTCCCGCGGGACGGGTCGTTTTCAGGGATCGTACGGGTTATCCGGGGTGGGACCATGGTGCGGCTTGGATCCGCGGCGGACCTTGGCAGAAGACGTGGGGCGAATGTGTTCTTCAGGCGGGTTGGGTGCAGCGTGATTACGCCGAGTTGGTGACAGCCGCTTGAGCGGCAGCCAGTCTGGCGATGGGGACGCGAAAGGGCGAGCAGCTGACGTAATCGAGCCCCACGCCGTTGCAGAAGGAGATCGAGGCCGGGTCCCCGCCATGTTCGCCGCAGATGCCACACTTCAGCTGCCTGGTCGTTTCGCGGCCGAGACGTACGCCCAGTTCGACCAGTTGTCCGACGCCTTCGGGGTCGAGCGACTGGAAGGGGTCCTTGGGCAGGATTTCTTGTTCCAGGTAATCGGGCAGGAACGTATTGATATCATCCCGGCTGTAGCCGAAGGTCATTTGGGTGAGGTCGTTGGTGCCAAAGCTGAAAAAATCGGCATGCCGGGCAACTTGATTGGCGGTGATCGCGGCGCGGGGAATTTCAATCATGGTGCCGACGGGAACATGGAGCTTGCCGGTGTATTTCTTCGCCTTGCGAACGGCGGCGATGGTTTCCAGCGTCCGGCCCCGCAGGGTGGCCAATTCCGTGTCCGTGCCGACCAGGGGGATCATGATTTCCGGCCTGGCATCGATCTTTTTCTTTTTGCAGGTGATCATGGCTTCCACGATCGCCGTGACCTGCATTTCCAGGATTTCTGGATAGGTTACGGCCAGCCGGCAGCCGCGATGTCCCAGCATGGGATTCATTTCGTGCAGTTGGCTGACCCGGTTTTTGACTTCGGCGGTTTTGATGGCCAGTCGTCTGGCGAGTTCTTTTTGCGATTTTTCGTCATGCGGCAGGAATTCGTGCAGCGGCGGGTCCAGGAGGCGCACGGTGACCGGATACCCTTTCATGGCGGTAAAGATGCCGATAAAGTCCCTCCGCTGATACGGGAGGAGTTTTTTCAGGGCAGCGCGGCGGTCTGTTTCGGTATTTGCCAGGATCATTTCGCGCATCGCCAGAATTCGTTCCCCTTCGAAGAACATGTGTTCGGTGCGGCACAAGCCAATGCCTTCGGCGCCGAAACCTCGGGCCCGTTTCGCGTCTTCGGGCGTATCGGCGTTGGTGCGGATTCCCAGGCGGCGATACTTGTCGGACCATTTCATGAGCGTGCTGAAATCACCGCTCAACTTCGGCGTCCGCGTGGCGATGTTGCCGCTCATCACCTCCCCCGTTGAACCATCGATAGAAATCGTATCGCGGGAGGTCAGCTTGCGACCCTGGACGGCAATGGTCTGTTTCTTTTCGTCAATATGAATTTCCCCTGCGCCGCAGACGCACGGTTTACCCCAGCCGCGTGCGACGACGGCGGCGTGGCTGGTCATCCCGCCGGTGCTGGTGAGGATGCCGACGGCGGCGTGCATTCCCTCCACGTCTTCCGGGCTGGTTTCCTTGCGTACGAGGATGACCTGTTCCCCGGCATGTGCCCGATCGGTGGCATCCTCGGCGGTAAATGCCAGGCAGCCGACCGCCGCTCCGGGCGAAGCTGGCAGGCCGCGGGTCAGCACATTCCGCTTGGCTTTGGGGTCGAACGACGGCAGCAGCAGTTGCGTGAGGTCATTGGCCGGAACCCGCAGAATCGCCTCCTTTTCGCTCAGCAGTTTTTCCTTGACCATATCGCAGGCAATCTTGACGGCCGCCGCGCCGGTCCGCTTGCCGTTGCGCGTCTGCAGGATATACAGCTTGTCCCGCTCGATGGTGAACTCCAGGTCTTGCACATCCTTGTAATGTTTTTCCAGCTTGTTTTTGATGCCAATCAGCTGCTTGTAGACCTTCGGCTTCCAGCCTTTCATCTGGCTGACATGTTGCGGCGTCCGAATGCCGGCCACCACGTCTTCGCCCTGGGCGTTGATGAGGAATTCGCCGTAGAAATCATTTTTGCCGGTGGAGGGATCCCGGGTGAAGGCCACGCCGGTCCCCGAATCATCCCCCATGTTGCCAAACACCATGGTCTGTACGTTGACAGCCGTGCCCAGCAGGCCGGTGATTTCATTGATTTGGCGGTACGCGATCGCGCGCGGCGCGTTCCAGCTGTCGAACACCGCGCGAATGGCTTTTTCCAGCTGCAGCATGGGGTCCTGGGGAAAGGCCTCCTGGGTGTATTTGTGATATACTTTCTTGTAAGCTTCCACCAGTTCGGCCAAGCCGCGGGCGTCCAGGTCTGTATCTTCCTGGACTCGATATTTTTTCTTAATGCGATCAAATTCCCCCTCAAAGTGATGATGGTCGACGCCCATCACCACGTCGCCGAACATGTTGATCAGCCGCCGGTAAGCGTCCAGGGCAAAACGGTGGTTACCGGAAAGTTTCGCCAGCCCCTCGCAGGCCTTGTCGTTCAAGCCGAGGTTCAGGACGGTGTCCATCATGCCGGGCATGCTGACCGCGGCACCCGAACGGACGGAGACCAGCAGCGGATTGTCGGCCGAACCGAATGTCTTGCCGGTCTCCCTCTGAAGCTGTGTCACGTTCGCACCAATTTCCTTGGCGAGTTCCTTGGGAAACCTGCAGCCGCTGTCGTTGTACTCAGCGCATGTCCGGGTCGTGATCGTAAACCCCGGTGGCACGGGCAGGCCAATGCTGGTCATCTCGGCCAGGTTGGCGCCCTTGCCGCCCAGCAGCTCACGCATTTCTTTGTTGCCCTCGGTTTTCAACGCGCCGAAGTAGTAGATCCGCTTAGGTTTTTTTGCTCGTTTGGCCATCAAATGTTCCTTGGAACGTGGGGGGAGAAATGGGTGGGGCAGGGGAGGACCCGTGGGTGGCCGCTGGAGTTCCGCCTGGCGGCCTGGTCGAGCCGAAGAGGGTCTTCAATGTCTGCCGTCGCCGTAAATGTCTGCCTTCGCAGTAAATCGCTGGAACCGGACTGTGGGAGCTGGCCGACTTGAAGCCTGTCTGGCTTGACGGGGCTGGGGTCTGGTCGGCCGCGACCTGAAGGCCCCGCGGGAAACGGACCAATGTAGATCAGAACGATACGGGTCGTCAAGACGATCGCCGGGACTGTCTAAACCAGTGACAACCAGTCGACATCGGTGCGAGTGTGCAGCCGAGCGGCGACCTGCAGCAGGTCGGGGCGGTCTCCGATCAGCGACCAGGCCAGGTCGGTGATTTCCAGCCCTTCGGCTTCGTAGCAGAACACGAGGTCGCCGTCGGTGTCGAAGACAAGATTCAGCGACTTTTTCAGATAGTGTTCCAGACTGGCGGCAATCGGTTCCCGTGCACTGCTCTCCGGCACGACGCTCAACAGACGTCGCGCACCACCGCACTTTGTCATGCGGGGTTGTGCTATTTGGACGCATGTCTGCAGGGGCGAGTGGGTCGCGTCTTTCGAGCTGGCGGTAACAGCCAACACAAGCTCGGCCACGTTCACCTCCCGAACCGCTCGGCGCAAGACCTGAGACGCGGTGGTGCGGAGGACGTCGGCCAGGTCGCTTTGCAGACCGGTGTTGGAAGCCAGCAAAACACGGAGGCCGCCGTTGTTGCCGAAGAGCCCCGTTTCCACATCGGCCGCGAATTCCGCCAGGCGGTGGGAAAGGGCGGTTTGCGAGGAAGAGCGGATGTATTGACGAAACGTCACGGCGTCACTGTGGGCAGAGGGGGGGGACAGCTGCGGCGCCGGGGGTGTTTTGAATTTGCTGTTCAACGCGTCCAGTTCGCGCAGCAGTCCCTGCAGCTGTTCCGCCGCGGCGGCCACATGGATCTCGTCAATGCTGCGGAAGGTCTTGGCTACGGCGCGCATCACCGTCTGGTTCAGTCGCAATTGGTAATAGCTGGACAGCAAGGGGTTGTCTGCCAGGTCTTTGGGGGCGTCCTGGGTGGCGGTAGCCAGCAGCCGGCCTCGGACGTGCAGCGCTTCTTCCGAGTGCGTCTTTACGAGATCGCTTGCCTGGCGAGCCATGTTTTGCAGATATTTCGCCAGCCAGGCGGTAGCGCGGCGGGCACCGCGGATGCGTCCACGCGAATTGTCTACCATTTCCCACAGCCATTCCCGCAACATGGAACCGCGCTGGTCTGCCACCTCCTTGAGGCGATCGTTGATCACCGCCTGGAGAGGAAGAAAAGTCCCGTCGGGTGCGCCATCTGTCGCGTCGGTTCCCAGCATGCGATCGGTCAGATCCATCAAGTCCTGTATGGCGGTCGCATCTTTGTGGGGTGTCTGCTGGCTGCGAAGCTTTGCCAATTCGCTGAAATAGTCTTTCGGATCGCAGCGCATCTCTTCCCCGGCCAGCGCCATGATCTCCTGCGACAACGGCTCGATATCCAGCTTCAATTTCTCGGCCTGCTCCTCTGCTAGCCGATCCACGGTGGTGTTGAAAGCGGATGATTTATCCGCCGCCGTTTTGCTGCCGGCTGTGACGTCGGAGAACTTGAGCGGCTGGCTGTCGGAGGCGGTTTGAGGCCCGCCGCGCCAGTCTTCCATCAGCCGGCTACAGATGGCGTCCGCCAGTTCCGTGGGGACGTCACTGTTGGAGAGCCCCAGTTGGTAGAGGCCGAACGATCGGAGGGTGGTTTCCGGACACGGAACCGGATGTTCTTGGTGTTCGTGTTGACGGGACTGGTCAAAAAACTCGCCAGCCCGCGTGACGGCGTTGCAAAACAGGTATTCTGCCACGCGGTCCAACTGGTCCCCCAACTCCGCCGCTTCCAGATCATCGCCCAGATGGACGAAATATCCGTGATGGAATGTCGATCCGTTGAAGCTTGCCAGTCCGAGGTTCGCGTCGCCGGGATAATGTCCCGCCGGCTGGCTGTAATGTTTCAATTCTGTCAGACAGGCGAGGGTATTGGCGAGTGCCAGATCTTTTGCCGACGCTCGACGATCGGTGTGGTGCGTGAGGATACCGCAAACGCCGTCGTCGGGATGTCCGTATTCGGTAAGAATCTGGCGGACTGCGTAAGCGATGTCGAGGACCATGCCGCTGCCGCTGCCGCCGGCAATTGAGGTCACGATGAAGACGCGTGGGGCCGCCACGGCGAAGGGCGTGCCGCTGGCCTTGCTGGAGGCGTGGATCGCATCTTCCTCTGAAAGCACGCCGATCAGCTCGCGGATCCGCTGCATCAGCTGTTCCCCATGGTCAATCATTACCAGCCGGCCGAGTGGCCGGAGCCCCTCTGTTTGTTGCGAGCGGGGAATGTTGTAGAGCCATCGTCGGCTGAGCCAGGAGAGGTATTTGTCCGATTCGCTGCGGTAGTCTTGGGTCCGCCGCAAGGGAAGAGCCAGCGTCTCGCGTGTCGCCAGGGCCGCCGTGTTGTTGTCGGTGCAGGCCAGGGTCAGTGCCGAGCGATCGGAGTCGATAGCCAGGATCTGGATGGCGGGGACTTCGTTCAGATCTCCCAACCGATCGTGCAATCGACGGCGGAGCAGCCGCAAGATCTCGACGGCTGCTCCCCCCACGCCCAGAAAGAGGGTGGGACGGCAGGCGTGTTTGCCGGTCAACTCCAGCGGCGCCAAGTCGGCCATGTCCACATCGCGGTTCGGCAGCGGAGATTTCTCCAGGGTCTGGTTGGTGCGGTTGATCTCGTCCAGGGAGATCGTGCGGTTTGGTCCTGAGAAATTGGTCGAGCGTGAGCTCGCTTGGATGACCGTCGCCGCGGCCGCCATTTCGGGTTTCATCAACGTTTCGATGAAGGCGCGACAACCGGCGAACCGTTTGCCTGGATCCTTGGAAAGGGCTCGTGCCACGGCCACGCGGTCGGCCGGCGGCAGCGTCTCCAGTTTGGGTTGGCTGTGCATGTGTTGCGCGGCCAGTTGCGCGGCGGTGCGGCCGTCAAAGGGCACCGCGCCGGTCAGCATCTCCTGGTAAACGATGGCCAGGCTGTATTGATCGCTTTGCCGATCGGGGCGGCCGTCGAACACTTCAGGGGGTGCGTAGGTCGGGGTGAGCCCGCCCATCATCGAGACGTTGGTATTAACCAGTTCGCGGACCAGCCCGAAGTCAGCGACTTTCACGCGGTCGCCAACCAAAAGCAGATTTTCCGGTTTGACGTCCAGGTGCTGCAGGTGGTAGTCGTCGCGAATGTAGTCCAGGGCCTCGGCCGCATCCTTCAGATATTTCAGCAACCGTTCGCGCGGCACGCCCGACATGCCGGATTCCTGGCATTCGGTCAAGACTTCCTTGAGGTTGGTCTCTGCCAGTTCCGTGATGACGATCAGCCGCCCGTTGACCACCTCGATCCGTTCCAGCGAAAGCAGAAACGGATGGCGAACCTGCTTGATCCGGTTCAGCGCCTTCAATTCGCGGGCGGCCCGTTCGTCGTCCATGTGCCCGTAGACCAGTTTGGCTGCCTTGGTCAGGCCGCCGGGCGCTTCGACTTTCCAGACTTCGCCGTAGCCGCCGATGCCGATGCGTTCCACCAGCCGGTAGCCCGGTATCGGTTCCTCGGTCTGCAAGGCAGTGGGGGATGGCGACAAACTATCCAGTTCGTTGGTCATGGTGCGTGTGTGTGTGGCTAAGCAGGTTGGTTGTCCGCCCTGGTGGGACGTGTCGAAGATTCCTGTTCCCAAAGTTGTGGCGTCCCCCAGGACGGACGCTGGCTCGTTAAGTTTCTAGACGGATTTGCCGCCTTTACATAGGACGTCCGTGAAATATGTCTTCACGGCCCGGTCGAAATAGTCGTTCTTCATTTCCAGCGGTAGTCGCTGGTAACCGCAGTAGTTGCGGACCTGGTACAGCAGGTCGCGCGGGTGGCAACGGCGCAGCTGCCGGTTGGCCGCCCGGTAATGTTTTTCCAGGAGGTGCTCGACCACGTCCTGACGGTACTCGCAGCCGATTTGTTCGGCACAGCTTTGAAAGAGTCGCTTGAACTCTTCTTCGCTGGGGTCGTTGATTTCAATCTTGTAGGGGAGGCGTCGCAGAAAGGCTTCGTCGACCAGATCGGCTGGCTGCAGATTTGTCGAAAACAAGATCAATTGCTCGAAAGGCACCTGGATTTTCTTGCCCGTCGGCAAGGTGAGGAAATCGTGGCGGTTTTCCAGGGGGACGATCCAACGGTTGAGGAGCTGGTCCGGGTCGATTCGCTGGCGGCCAAAGTCGTCGATCAGCATGCAACCGCAGTTGCTTTTCAATTGAAGGGGAGCTTCGTTGATATTGCCCCGTGGGTCGAAGCGAATTTCCAGGTTGTCCATCGTCAATTCGCCACCCACCACCACCGTCGGTCGCCGGATCTTGATCCAGCGGCGGTCGTATTCTTGTTTCTTCAGCAGTTCGCTTTTCCCAGTGGCTACCGGGACGTGGTACGCCGCGTCGAACAGCTTGA
>WVZU01000003.1:10974-16195 GCA_011772275.1 Planctomycetales bacterium
TTGTCTTGCCATTGCCCGGCGCGCCGTAAATGAACATGCCCGCGCCGGAATTGACGGCGGGACCCAGGCTGGCGTAGAGGGACTCCTCTACCGAAATCCCGGCCATCGCTGCTCGAAGTTGTTCGCAGCTGGGGGATTCGGCGGCTATGGACTGCGCCTCCACGGAAATCACATAGTCCATCAACGGCACCGGCGCCGGCCCCACGTAGGCACAGGAACGGGCGAACGACTCGGCGACCGTGTGTCCCTGGTCCGTCAGCGTGTAGTAGTAGTCGTTGAAGGGTGCCGAACCGGCGTAGACGACAATCTGCCGTTGACGCAGGTTGTTCAGCAATGGTTCCAGAATGCCGTAGGGCAGGCAGATGTTTTCCGCGAGCCCCCGCCCGCTGGAGGTGCCGATGGCCAGCAAATGTTTGCAGATCAACGCCTCGACGGTTGTGGAAGTGAGCCCGGTTTCTTCCAGCGTGGCCGGTTCCACCGGGATGAATGCGTCGTCCGAAAGCAGGTTGGACAGCAAGCTGTCGTGCAAGTCAATGGTTTTTGTAGCGGACATGCCTGACAATCTCCCTCTGGCCATCTGGCGGAAGAGTGGTTCACCAAAACTCTAGGTTTTCAAAAAGGCCGGCGCCGGCCTTTCTTTGCCTCCCACCCGCGGAGGGCCGGCTGGCCGCCGTTTGTCGAGCGACTGCCGTAACCCCTCCAACTGTTATCAGGTGGATAATCGAACGGGGTGGCTGCAATCTTCGGATGATACGAGGGGTATTTCCCCTCTAAATCTCCTTGCTAGCCGACTGTGGGAGCCAAATTCCTGAGCTACACTTGGCAAGGTAGTGCTAGTTCTGCGCCATCGGTATATCGGGTACCCAAGATCATGGAAACGACCGCCGCACCAAATTCCGCCACGATAGATGCCGTGTGGTTTCTGCTGGGGCAGGAGCATGACGAGCATTCGGGCTATGTGCCCATCCACTCGACCCCTTTCACCATCGGAAGACGCTCGGGGCTCTCCTACACGCTCAATAACCCCACCGTATCAGGACTGCATGCGGAGATCGTGCAGGTGGACCAGTCGCTGGCCGTACGGGACCTGCAGAGCACCAACGGGACGTACGTGAATGGGAAACGGGTGACCGCCCAGGTGGTGCTGAGCGAAGATGACCTGTTGCAGTTTGCCGATGTCGCCTTCCGCGTCCGCCGGCAGGCCGCACATCTGGAAATCGGGACGGTCCACACCAACGGTTACGATCGCGCGCTGGCGCTGGTGCAGTTCGATAAGCTGATGCGGGATCGAGCTGTCATTCCGCATTTTCAGCCGCTCGTCAGGTTATCCGACATGCAGCTGGAGGGGTACGAAACCCTGGGTCGCAGCTGCATCGTGGGGCTCGAAACGCCCTATGCCATGTTTACCGCCGCCGCGCAGCTGAATTTAGAGGTTGAATTGAGTCGTATGTTGCGCTGGGAAGGCTTGCAGGCAGCCAGCCGTTATCCTCAGCGGCCGCGGATCTTTGTCAACACGCATCCCTGCGAGATGGACGATCCCGGCCTGCTTGGCTCGATGCGCTCCCTCCGCGAGTTTAGCGACGAAATGCCGATCGTGCTGGAAATTCACGAAAAGGCCGTGACCGATCCGCAAAGCATGCGCGAGTTGCGTGAAGCGCTCAGGGACCTGGACATCGGCCTGGCTTACGACGATTTTGGCGCCGGGCAAACGCGGTTGGTGGAACTGGTGGAGGTGCGGCCCGATTATCTGAAATTTGACATGCAGCTGGTCCAGAAAATCGATCAGGCCTCTGCGGAACGCCAAAAATTATTGGAGGCCCTCGTGCGGATGACCTGTGATTTGGGCATCGCCACCCTGGCCGAGGGCGTCGAGACGGAAGGCGAGCACCAGGTCTGCCAGCAGCTGGGATTCGACATTGGGCAAGGCTTCTATTACGGCAAACCGGCCCCAGTCAATGTCAGCCATGCCGCCGCGGTGGAAGCCGCGGATGTCAAGGACGGCGGGGCGGGCCCGCCCCCCAAGGTCGTCTTGCCCTAAATTCTCACAGACTTCGTCGCCAGCGACCGGAAGTCTTTGCCTGGCAGGGAAGAGAACGCGATCTGACTGCAAGCGTGCGGATGAGAAGTGAAAGGCCCAAAGGGCGCAGTTTGACGCGGCCCGGCAAAAGCCTGGCCGTCGCACAGCCGAGGGCAGCTAAGAAATCCGGGCTCGTGATTTTTTAAAGCTTGATTTCAAGGTAAACCCGCCCGCGCTCGACTTGGGCTGCGCTGAAAAATACCCCGGCCTGGCACCGTCGGCTCAGGTCATCACCCGAATATTTCTCTGTGACACAGCACTAGGGTGTTTCTGCATCCGCGACCGGTTCGACCAGCGCGATGACCGTGTCCCCCGCTTTCGGTGTCACGGGCTGGTCGACCGTATTGATCTGCAGCCCGCCGCTGGCGGTAAGCACAAACAGCAGGAAGGCCGTGGGGCCGTAGCGATCTTGAAAGGCCCCGTAGTCGAATTCCGTCGTGAGGCTGGTTTTCTTGACGACCGCGCCGGCAGCCAGCCGCGCGTGCAGATTGCCGTAGGTGGCCTGTTCGTGAAACAGCTGCCGCCCGCGCAAGACCCCCCCGGCGGTCTCCTGGCGGGTCACACCAACGACCGTCTGCGTCAGTTGATACACTTCGGCGCGACCGAAGACCTCACTGAAGTGCAAGGCGGCCAGGGCGTTGACCTCGTCGTTGCTGGTCAGGGCCAGCAAACGTCCAATACCACCCAGCTCGACCTCCTCCAAAGCGTGCTCGGAGAGGATGCTGGCATAAAACGTCGGCAAGCCAGCCATCCGCGCTGTCTGGATGTTGTCACGATTCGTGTCGACCAGCAACACGGCAAAACCGGCGTCGTGCAAGGCCTGAGCGATGGCGCGGGCCAGCCGATCGGCGCCAGCGATCAGGGCCCCCTGCGGTTGCGCTGTGGCCAATCCCAACCAGCGTGCCAGGGGCGCGGCGGTCAGTCCGTAGACGGCGACCGTCACCACGATTACCAGAAATGTCACCGGTACCAGCTTGTCCACGTCGCCCGCCTGGACCAGCTGCAGCCGCGGGGAAGCGCCTGCCGGCAGACCTCGCAGCGCCAGGGCGAAGACGGAGGCCAGGGCTGCGGCCACGATCCCGCGGGGGGCCATCCAACCAAGAAAAATCCGCTCCTGCCAGGTTAACCCCGCACCCATGGTCGACAACAGGACTGCCGCAGGACGAATTACCAGCATCAGTACCGCGACAAAAGCCACGCTGCCCCACCCCAGGCCGGTCATGGCGTCCGGCTGAATCCGCGCGGCCAATACAATGAACAGCAGTGAGATCAGCAACACGCGCAGATTTTCCTTGAACTCGATAATGTGTTTGATCGGAAAATTTTTCTGGTTGACAATCAGGACCCCCATCAGCGTCACGGCGAATAGCCCCGATTCGGCCTGCAGGGAATTTGCTGCGGCAAAACATCCCACCACCACGGTTAGCAATACCGGGCTCTGGAGATGGTCCGGTATCCAGTAACGCCGCAAACAGAAAATGGTCGGCAGCGCGCCGGCCAGTCCGAGCAGCCCGCCCCAAAAAACGGTTTTGATCAAGCCCACCACGATGGCCTCCACGGCACTGCCGGCGCCGCGCAGGCTGAGCGCCTCCACGCAGGCAAACGCCAGCACGGCCAACATGGCCCCCACCGGGTCGATCACAATGCCTTCCCATTTGGCGATCGTACCCACCCGACCCACAGGACGAATGTGCCTCAGCAAGGGGCCCACCACCGTCGGTCCCGTAACGACCAGCATCGTGCCCAGAATAATCGAAACCGCCAGGCCGGTTTGCAGGAACAGCAGGGCCGCAAGCGTGGTCAGCACCGCGGTCAGCAGGGCACCCATCGTGCACAAGTTGCGAATCACCGCTCCCGATTCACGTAGTTCGCCAAACTGCAACGTCAGCCCTCCCTCGAAAAGGATCAGGGCAACCGATAAGGAGACCAGCGCAAACAAGAGGTTGGCGTCCAGCAGCTGGTCTGGATTCAAATAACCCGTGACCGGCCCCGCCAGAAACCCCACGATCAGCAGCAAGAGAATCGATGGCACGCGCAGACGCCAGGCTACCCACTGCGCGCCGATCGCCAGCACCACCACCGCGGCCAGGGTCAACGTGGTCGAAATATTCGTGGCGGCCAGGAACGGCCAGCGAACCATGGTCATGGGACGCGCGGCGGGGGTTGAAGGTCGAGGGTCCAGCGGCAGGGCTAAGTGGGCAACGGCAGCTTGGCGGTAGACGACCCTCTACCAGAAAGCGGCCAGCCGCACCATGTGTTACCGTTTCACCCTGTCCAGCACCAGATGGGATGGGTGACGGCGGCCGCAGACGAGCGGCGCCCCCGCCCCCCGCCCGCCCCGCTCCCCCCGGCCGGCTGACCGGGAGGTCAGGTTTTTGGTATAAATTTACCTCCCCCTCCCCCTCCCCCTCCCCTGGATCCCGCGTCCAGAACGGTCCGCACGCCATGTCGTTCGATCCCCAAGCCTATCCCTCGGGCCTGGCGCAGCTGCTGACGGACGAGGACCAGTCCGCCTTGGGGGCCGGCAAGTCGCATCGCGAAGTGGAAGACGCCCTGGCGGGTCTCGACTTGGTGCGGGCCTTTTCGCCGCACAAGATTGTGGACATCACCATGGCCCGCGCTTGTCACAGCGGGCTCTGGCTGTTGCACAATTACCTGGAGGAATCGCATGCGATCAGCCAGAAAATTGGCAACGCCTCGGGCAGCTTCTGGCACGGCATCATGCATCGCCGCGAAGGGGATTATGCGAATGCCAAGTACTGGTTTCGTCGCGTCGGCGACCATGATGTCTATCCCGCCTTGGCGGCCGCGGCACACCAGATCGATGCCGATCTTTTTGCGGACTTGCCCTGGAACCCGTCGGCCTTTGTGGATTTGTGCGCGGCGGCCGCTGGAGGCGATTCGGCAATGGTCACCGCCCTCAGACGCGTTGCCCGCTGCGAATGGGAACTGCTGTTCGAAGACTCCTACCGGCAAGCCATCACGTAGCTTGTCCGCCAACCGTTTCACTTTCCCCCTCGCACGCCCACGCCGACTTTCATGGATTGAGCCCGCACGGGTGTCCGCTTACTTTTACTCTTGCTTTTATTCCTTTATCCTGGCCCTTCCTGACCCTTCGTGACGCCCACTTGCGACTTTGCTAAA
>WVZU01000145.1 GCA_011772275.1 Planctomycetales bacterium
GGCTAACAGCATGAAGCCAGAAGAGCACGGGGCTGCTGACATGAAACCGGAAAGGCACGGGGCGCGCCGACAACCATTTGCTGCAAGCGGCTAACGTGTTACAATTTTCGCTGTCCCCACAGGCGCACCGTCGGGATGCGGGAGGGCGATCCGAGGCGGTCGAGGACGCATCTCAGCCCGCTTCCTGACCGACTTGCTGCCGCACCCATTTGGCCCGTCTGCGAATCGCAGCCTCTTGCGGCTTGCTTTTTCGAGCCAGATTTTTTAGCTGCATGGTCATCCGCGGATTGCCCTGCAACCGTTTCCGGTGCCGCATGAGGAAGTCCCAGTACAACGTGGTGAACGGGCAGGCGTCGTCCCCGGTTGCTTGAGCTGGATCGAAGCGGCAACCGCGACAGTAATTGCTCATCCGCTGAATATACTTTCCCGTGGCACAATACGGCTTTGACGCCATCAGGCCGCCGTCGGCAAACTGCGACATGCCCAGCGTATTGGGCAGCTCGACCCACTCCACCGCGTCGACAAACATGGCCAGATACCACTGGTGGACCTGGCGGGGATCAACGCCCAGCAGGAGACAAAACAGTCCGGTGACCATCAGCCGCTGGATGTGGTGAGCGTATCCGTGATCGCGGATTTGCGTGATCGTCTCCCGCAGGCATTTCATATCGGTGTCGCCATTCCAGAAGAATTCTGGCAGCGGCCGTTGGGCGTCCAGCGTGTTCCGCTGCAGGTATTCCGGCATGTACTGCCAGTAAATCCCCCGTACAAATTCTCGCCAACCCAGCACCTGACGAATGAAGCCTTCGGCCGCATTCAGGGGCACCCGACCCGTGTGGTAGGCATTTTCCACACAAGAGACGACTTCCCGCGGATCCAACAGCTTCAGGTTCAGTGCCGCCGAGATCCGCGCATGGTACAGGTACGGCTCGCCCGTCCACATGGCGTCCTGGTACTGGCCGAAATTCGCCAACCGCTGCTCGATAAAATCCCCCAGTGCCCCCCGCGCCTGCCGCCGAGTCACCGGCCAATCAAAATCGGCGGTCCGTCCCGGATGCGCGGCGAATTTCCGTTCCACCAGATCGATCACTTCCTGCGTGACGGGATCTGGTGGAAACCGTTTGGGCGGGGGAACCGGGCCGGGACCTTGCCGGGAAAAGGCGCCCCGGTTTTCGGCATCGTAATTCCACTTGCCTCCCAACGGTTGATCGCCGTCCATCAGCACCTGGTGTTTGCGGCGCATTTCACGATAAAAGTATTCCAGCCGCAGTTGCCGGCGGCCCTCGGCATGCGCCGCAAATTCCTGCGGCGAACTGAAAAAATGGCGGTCCTCACGGATTTCCCAGGGGGCGCCCCCCGTGGCCGTTTGCTGCAGATCTTGGGCAACCCGCCATTCGCCCGCCTGGACCATTACCAGCTTTTGCGGCTTCAGCTTGCGCACGGCGGCGGCCAGCTCCTGCTCCAGACGGTTGCGAACACCGCGATCGTCCAGTTGCCGGTAATAAACCGTAATTCCCCGCTTGATCAGCTGATCGCGAAAGTGACGCATCGCCGCCAGAAACATCACGATCCGCGCCTTGTGCGTCCAGACGTGCGTCGATTCCTCGGCAACTTCGGCCATCCACACCGCGTCCCGCCGCTTGTCAAAACCGTCGAACGCCGCCGACTTGGCGTCCAACTGATCGCCCAGGATGATAATCAGATTCCGCATCACAGCCAGCTCATTCGGCAGACCCGGCCAAGACCGCTCGGTCTTTGGCCACAGCCGTCGGCCTGCATGCGACCCTTTCGTCGGTGGCCGCTTTCCGCAGCAGGACGGTCACACCGCCACCCCTTCACCGCCCCCACGCACTTGGCGACATGGATCCTCATTGCGTCTGCGGGCCCAGGTCTTGACATATAACTTCAACTAACCTCAACGCGGCCTGACGGCCGCAACCAAATAGCTGCTCCCGCGGGCCTCAACTACAGGGGGGAGGGGGAGGGGGGGGTGCAGAAACGGATCCGGCAGCCGATCACAGATCGCCAGGCTGTGGCGCAACTTTTGTCCAC
>WVZU01000415.1 GCA_011772275.1 Planctomycetales bacterium
GGCCGTCCTGGCGCGAGCCACCATGCCTTTTCACCATGCGTTTTCACCATGCGAACTCGATTTTCACCAAGAGCGGCGTTTTCCAGTCAATCGTTCGCCACCCCGGCGGGGGAATCTTTTCCGCCGTTCCCGCCACCAGTCCCCGGAACTGTTTTGCGATCGAAATTCCTTTCGCGTCACCTAGGGCCTCNNACCGCTGTGCGGGTTCTTTTCCGACACCCCCCACGCGCGCGCTCGCAAAGCTGCCGCGATCGGTACGGCTGGCGGCTGTCGATGGGGGGAAATTTCGGGTTTTCCGCGTGGGGGCCCCCTGCAGGCCGACCTTCCAGCCGCGCGCCCTCAATCGGCCCCCTTGCGGCGTGATTCGATTTCCCGCTTGGCCTGCTCCAGGACTCCCCGAAACCGCTCGGCCGCCAATCCCAGCCGCTCAGCAAATTGTTGCAATACCTGGCACTCGTCGTCGCCAAGCTTGCGGTCGGCCAGGGCCACCTTCAGCAGAATCCCCAGCGTCTTGTCCGGCCTGGTCTTCAACAAAAGAAATTGCTCGTCGCAAAAACTCTTGTCCCGTTCAGCACGATCAATCATCGCCTGAAGGGATGCCTGGCCGACACCGATCTGGTCAGCCAGATGCGTCAGCAAGCGACGTTCGCGGTCTGTCGTATCTCCGTCAATTCCCGCCACGCAACAGGCGGCCCGCAGGATTTCGACCTGGTGCATCACGCTCATCGATCTTCTCCCATATTCCGGGACTCCGCCGCAGCCCCGTCCTGCCACAGGTTCAGGCGGTCACCGGGCCACAAGCCTTGAACCTAACGGATTCGCCAGCCCGAGGCCAGTCGATGGCGACGATCCGTCGTGCGGTTTACTTCTGTTTCCGCACCCACGACACAAATCGTCGCATGCGGGGATGAGCGGCTAATTGGTCCGGAGTGTTGTACTGGCGGCCCAGTTCCTTTTCGTCCGGGATCAACGGGTGGATCGCACGATGGCAGTCTCGGCAAACATCGATCTTCTGCTGTAGCCGCTGGCGAGAGAAACGGCGGCGAAACCACTTGCGGCGGTGACACGAACGGGGAATGAGGTGGTGTGCGGTGGTGCCCAATTTGGTCCGTCGCCCGCATAACCGGCAGCGGTTCGAGATCACCCGTTGAGCTGATGGCTGGTACGTAACCCCCATAACTCTTTGGATGTTACCGCAAGCAATCGATGGTGGGACGCCCCTCCTGGAGGATTGGCAAATTACTTGTTTTCTCCAGACTCCCCAATTAAGATCAAAAAGGTGGCATTTGCCGCCCAAAATCAGGCCTAACAGCCTTTTTTCCACCGCTCATCAAAACGTTCCCATCTCGTCGGCCTTGCGGCCGGGGGTGGGAGCGTACCGGACAATTTGGCCGCGAATTCTTCCCGTTTGGCGGGACAGGCTTGCTCGTTAGAGAAGGGGTCGATCGATGGTGAAAGTATTGGTGCGTCTTTGGATCACGGCCCTGGTGACGGCCACGCTAGCGGCGATTCCTGCCGCTACGCACGCTCAGCAAAACGGCGTCAAGGTAGATGCCCGGGGAGTATTGCGAGTTCACTCGGTGGCGGATCCGGGTGGTCAGCTGCATCGCCAGATGATCACGGCGGCCCGCGCCGCGCTGGACCAGGACATCGCCCGCCGCAGCCAGATGCGGATGGTTTCGCTGAATCGGCTGGAGGCTGCCCTGCAGGAGGCACTGGAGCAGAACCGCGGGCCGACAGCGGCCATGTTGAATCTGGCGGGTCTGACGCGGGTGCAATACGTGTTTTATTATCCACAGACGCGCGACGTGGTGCTTGCCGGTCCAGCCGAGGGTTGGGCGACCCATGCCACCGGCCGCCAGGTCGGGATCCACACGGGCAGGCCGGTGCTGGAGTTGCAAGACATGATTGTGGCCTTGCGGGCTCACGCGCCCGACGCCACCGCATCTCCCGTGATCAGCGTATCGATCGATCCCACCCAGGACGGCCTGCGGAACATGCAACAGTTCCTCAGTTCGCTGCGTGGGGTAACCCCCCGCGATATCCCACAGATTGCGGCTAACTTGCGTTCTGAGTTGGGGCTGCAGAACGTGGTGATTCATGGGGTTTCTCCCAAGACGCACTTCGCTCAAGTGCTGGTCGAAGCGGACTACCGCATGAAGTTGATCGGCATGGGCCTGGAACAGACCCCCGTCCGGTTGGCCACCTATATTTCCAACGCCAGTCCGGGATCGGTAGCCCGCAATGCTTTGAAGCGTTGGTACTTCGTGCCCGACTACCAGTGCGTGCGGGTCAGCAGCGACGGCATGGCCATGCAGATGGTCGGCGATGGGGTCCAGCTGCTGGGTGAAGACCAGTTGGTCGCGGCGGACGGCACGCGCCAGGCGGGTGGCATTTTTGATCGAGCCAGTGCGGTATTCACGAAGTCCTTTACTCAGAAATATCCGCAGCTGGCCGCCAGGTCGCCGGTCTACGCGCAGATGCGCAACCTGATCGACCTTTCCGTGGCGGCGGCCTTTATCCGCCAGCAGGATTTTTACGCCCAATCGGGTTGGGAAATGTCGCTGTTTCGCGACGAAAAGGCGTACCCGGTCGAAACCTACCCTTCACCGCAACAGGTCGAGACGGCGGTGAACGTTGTCTGGAAAGGCAACGTGGCCATGACGCCCGTCGGGGGCGGCGTACGGATCGAGGCCAGGCGAGCGCTGGGCAGTGAGAATCTGTTGAGCGACGAGAAGGGCCAGGTCGCTGCCGCCCACCAGGCAATCCAAGCCGCCGGCATCGACCACCAGCGGTGGTGGTGGGACTGAGCCGAATTTCTCACAAGCCACCTGCTGCTCGAGGCCCAAATCTTTGCCTGGCAGGGAAGACGACCCGATTGGACCGCCAGTTGCAGGGATCCAACGCGGATCTTCAAGTGGCAACGTCTGCGGCGGCCAGGTCAAGACGGATCGCCGCTGGCCAGGAAGTTTGTGAGCAAACCGG
>WVZU01000391.1 GCA_011772275.1 Planctomycetales bacterium
GAGTCTTGTGCTCCCGAACTGTCCTGGGAACTGCTGCGGGCCCTCTCGGGCCAGCCCGCCCCCACGGTCATGATCCAGGCCGCTCAACAACAACTGGACCACTTTATCGGCATCCTCCAAGCCGCAGGGGTGATCGTCCGCCGACCCGATCCGCTGCCCCAGACCTCGTCCTATTCCACGCCCGACTGGTCCAGCCAGGCCGGTTACAACATTGCCAACCCCCGCGACGGGCTGCTGGTGCTGGGGGACGAGATCCTGGAGACGCCCATGGCCTGGCGGTCGCGGTACTTCGAAGTCCACGCTTACCGCTCGCTGCTGCACGAATATTTCCGCCGCGGCGCCCGCTGGACCGCCGCTCCCAAACCCCGCCTTGGCGACTCTTTTTACGTGGAAGACTATACGGTGCCGGCCAAGGGTCAGCCGTTGAGGTATGTGATTAGCGAGGAGGAGCCCACGTTTGACGCGGCCGATTTTACCCGCTGTGGGCGGGACTTGTTCGCCACCCGCAGCAACGTGACCAACGAGTTTGGCCTGGCCTGGCTGCGGCGGCACCTGGGGGACCGCTATACCATCCACCTCATCCCCACCCGCTCGCGCCAGCCCGTCCACATCGATACGACCTTTGTCCCCCTGGCCCCCGGAAAGGCCCTCATTAACCCCGAATACGTCGATAAATCCCAGCTGCCCCCGATCCTCAGCAGCTGGGATGTCCGCGAGGCCCCACCCCCCGTCTCCAGTCGCCGCTCGCTGTTCGACCTCAGCAGCGCCTGGCTCAGCATGAACGTCTTGATGCTGGACCCCCAGCGGGTGATCGTCGAGGCGGCTCAAGAGCCCCTGATCGGCATGCTGGAAAAGTGGGGTTTTGAAACGATCCCCGTCCCGTTCGAGGACCACTTTCTGTTCGGTGGCGCGTTCCACTGCGCCACGCTCGATATCCGCCGTCGCGGTGCCCTCCAATCTTATTTCTAGGATTGGCACGGAAACTGCATATACTTTGGATGACAATATGTAGTTTGCCTCCGCAACAGTGCTTGAATCTGCATAGGACCATGAGTCCTGCGCGGTTGGCAGTGTTGGTGTTACGGCAGAAACCGACGTAACCGGTACGAGACGCTGGGCGTGCGCCGGTCTGCGTGGAAAAACCAGGTGAAATGACCTGAAACAGGGCCTTGTTGCGCGGAACTTTGCGCGGCGTGGGGACCGGTCCAGGTCGGCTTGGGTCCGCACAGATGGTGTGCGTGGGCGTGCGCCGGTCTGCGTGGAAAAACCAGGCGAAATGACCTGAAAAAGGACCTTGCTGCGCGGAAATTTGCGCGGCGATAGGCCCCGTCCAGGTCCGCTTGGCTCCGCGCGGACGGTGTGCATGGGCGTGCGCCGGGTGGCTTCCTGCGTGTGGCGCAGGGGGCGGCTGTCGGTCTGCGCTGGGGGTACGGACCACCACCTTTTGGTTGCTCCAAAACGGGTAGCCAAAATGGTAGAGGTCTCTACCAAAATGGGGATGCTCGCCTGGCAGGCCCCCCCGTTGGGCCGCGCACTGTCCGCGACGGCCTAAGCGCAACTTCTATACCTGCACGCAACTTACGAAAGTTGCTCTCGCAGTCCCTTGGCTTTTCCCGCTGTGGCACGAGCCCTGCATTAGGCCCCCCCGGCGACGCTGACGTCGTCCGGGTTCGCGAGCCGATTCTCGCGCAAGAGGAAGAGACCCATGTCGAACGCCAAGTGGACCAACGAATCGGACGACGACGACGTCGCGGGTGCTGACAACCGCCGCAAAAGCCCTGATCGATCCCAAGCTCGATCTCAGACCCAACAGGCGAAGGCCCGGTATGGGAAGGTCGCCGGCCGCCGCAGCGGCGTTGGCAAGAAAGGCTTGCACCGCCGCCGCGTCCGCTCGATCCAGTGGTAGCCCTGCCGGGGGGCAGAGGACCGGCACGGGAATGATGACAGCCACGGCAGTCCAGAGAGCAACGGCAATCAAGAGGGATACGGAAATGATGCGAGGGAACCACTCAGCGCGCTACCAGAATCCCAGCCCACCGACGTGCGGCCTACGTCGCGGCAGCTTGCTGCGAGGCATGGTCACGCTGGTGTGGCACCCCAAACTACGGTCGCTCGCATCCCTCGCGATCGTCCTGCTGGTCTCCACCCAGCAGGCCGGCGCGGACCTGATGCTGGTCGGGGACACGCAACTTGATGCTGGCCAGAAATTCAGCTCAGGGTTGATCGCCCAGTTCACCTCTGCTGACCCAAACAGAGTAACGCTGACGTCGCCGGGCAATCCGGCAACGCTCAACGACAGGCCCCTTGGAGTCGAAGGATGGAGTTTCCTCAGCCCTTCGACCCTTGAGGGGGAAGTCTTTGCGCTGCTGATGGACGACCCGAGCGGCATGCGGGCCACCGGGGACATCCGGGATCCAGGTTTTGATCCCTTACCGAGCGGCTACCAGGCAGCGGGCGACAGCGGCGGCTATGTCGAGATTGCATTCGATGTGGACTTATTCCTGGCTGGGCCGGAAACGACGTTGTCTCTCCTGAGGAAAGGCAGTGGTCTTGAGCCAGGTTGGTTCGACTTCACCAGCGTGGTGGACGGATGGGAAGGTTTTGGAGTTGCAGAGACGCCCCGCAGGTTTTTGACAGGCGATCTGACACGCTCGCAGGTCGAGGGCAGCCGAGCCGGTCTTGGGTTTTCGGCGGCCGCGACGACGCGTCAGTGGTTCCTCAGCGATCGGCGGTGGCGTTTGGAGTCGTAGAGCCGTTTTTGGCTTGACAGCGGTATGGGGCGGAGACGCGTCCCGGCGGGCTGTGG
>WVZU01000163.1 GCA_011772275.1 Planctomycetales bacterium
TCATCCCCACGATAGCGAACAACGCTCCGGTCGACAGACCATGATTGACCGCCTGCAAGACACCCCCCTGCGTCCCCAGACGGTTCAAGGCAAAAAGACCCAGCATGCAGAAGCCCAGGTGGCTGACGCTGGAATAGGCGATCAACCGCTTGATGTCCGACTGAGCCAGTGCCACCAAGGCGCCGTAGACGATGCCCGCCACGGAGACCCACAGCAGCCACGGCGCCAGGGCTGCCGTGGCGTCTGGCAAAAGGGGCAGGTTGAACCGCGCGAAACCGTAGGTGCCAATTTTCAACAGCACCCCAGCCAACAACACGCTCCCGGCAGTCGGGGCCTGCACGTGCGCCAGCGGCAGCCACGTGTGCAGGGGGAACAAGGGCACCTTGATCGCAAAACCGATAAACAGGGCCGCGAAAATCCCGTATTGCCACCCCAGCGGCAGCGGCCGCACGCCCAACGCCGCCGTCAATTCCGGAATCGAAAATGTCAGCCCCGCCGTCCCCGGCTGCCAGTAATGCCATACGACGATCGACAAAAGACCCAGGAACGTCAGCACACTGCCCGCCAGCGTGAACAAGAAGAATTTCATCGCCGCATAACGCCGCTGCTCGCTGCCCCACATACCAATCAAAAAGAACAACGGGATCAACGTGAATTCGAAAAAGACGTAAAACAGGATGATGTCCCGGGCCACAAACACGCCCAACATGCCCGTTTCCAACAGCAACAGCATCGCGTAAAACGTGCCCGCCCGCTCCTCAATCGCCTCCCAACTGACCAGCACACCGGTCACCATCAACAGGGCCGACAACCCGTAGAACCACAAGCCCACACCGTCCAGACCGATGCTGATGCGAATATCCAGACCCGTCTGCCCCCCCAGCCAGGCCTGATCCACCACCGCGTATTCGACCGCCTCAGCTGGCGCGTAGCCAAAAACCACCCCACCCACCAAGAGAAGGGTCAGGAGGGTGGTCGCCAGTGCCAGCCTGGCAGCCCACTGGCGTCGTTGGCCCGCCAGCAGCAAAATCAAGCCCGCACCGATCGCCGGCACTGCCAAAGAAGCGACCAACAGTTTTTCTGCAAGTTCCATATTCCGCCTATTCCACCAGCGGTTGCCCGCCCACCGCAGCAGCCGGCCGGCTACTGTGGGGACCTGGCACCTGCCGCAGCGAGGCCCACACAAGCGAGCTGGCCAGCAGCAACAGGGCCAAGGCGACCATGGCCAGCGCGTACGACTGCAACATGCCGCTCTGCAATCCCCGCAACACGCGTCCCACGGCGACCGGCAGCCAGCCAATCAGGTTGACCAGCCCATCAATCAGCAAACGATCGACCTGGAAACAAAGCCAGGCCACCCCGCGCAACGGCCACACGATCAGATAGAGATAAATCTCGTCAAACAGAAATTTCCCATACGACGCTCGATAAAATGGCCCCCAAGCCCTGGCCACCCATTCGCTTTGCCGGGTATCGCCCAGGAAAAAGTAAGCGGCGCTGGCGGCACCCAGGACGGCGGCCAGCGTGCTGATCACCGCGATTTGGGGATGAAAACTGACAGGTGTCGTCTCACGCAAGTCGGCAAAGGCCAGCGAGGGGGTCAGGGCCAGGAAGTCCACTAACCAGTGCGACCGTTCCATGATCCATCCAATCGAGGCGGCCAAGGCGGCCAGGATCAAGAGGGGCACCGTCATCAGTCGGGGCGACTCATGAGCATGTTCGCCAGCCTGTTCCGGGACCTGCTGCTGGCCAAAAAACGTCCGAAAGAAAGCGCGAAAGGTATACAAAGACGTCAGGAACGCCGTGAACGTGGCGGACCAGTACAAGAGGGTGAAGAGCGGAATCTGTCCGGCCAGCAAAAAATCCCCATCCGCAGCCCGCTCGTGAACGGCCGCCAGAATCATGTCCTTGCTCCAAAAACCCGCCAAAGGACAGATGCCGGCCAGCGCCAAACACCCGATAAAAAACGTCAGGCAGGTGACCGGCATGAGTTTCCTCAGGCCACCGAACCGGCGCATGTCGATCACGTTGCCCATGGCGTGCATCACGCTGCCGGCGCCCAGGAACAGCAGCGCCTTGAAAAACGCGTGCGTGAACAGGTGAAACATGCCCGCCATCANNCGTAAACGCCCCCACGAACGCGACCAGATACTGGGCGTGCGGTGAGACAAAAAAAAGCGGAGTGCAGCGAACCACCATGTACACACCGGCCGTGACCATCGTCGCTGCATGGATCAAGGCACTGACCGGCGTGGGACCTTCCATGGCATCCGGCAGCCAGACGTGCAAAGGAAACTGGGCGCTCTTCCCGCAGGCTCCCAGAAAAAGCAACGCGGCAATGGCAAAGCCCAGCCCCCCCGCGGCATACCCCCCCCCTTCCGCCAACGACAAACGAGTTTGCCCCAAGACTCCCGCCACGTCGGAGGTGTCATGAAAATTCAACGTGCCATAGGTTGTCCATAACAAGAAGATCCCCAGGGAAAAACCGAAATCACCAATGCGATTGACCAGAAACGCCTTCTTTCCCGCCGCCGCCGCCGCCGGCTTGGAGTACCAGAAACCAATCAAGAGATAACTGCAAACCCCCACCGCCTCCCAGAAGACATACAACATCACAAAGTTGCTGACCGATACCAGCATCGTCATCGAAAAGACAAACAGTCCAATCAGCGCGAAAAAACGCCAGTAGCCACGGTCCCCACGCATGTAGCTGATAGAGTAGATCGCCACCAGCAGTGAGACGAAGGTGACCGTGACCAACATCATGGCCGTCAACGCGTCGGCTCGCAGGGTAACACCAATCGACAAGTCCAGCGGCTGCGAAATCGCACCCGGCCGGTCTGTCATCGCATAGGAGGGGGCAGATTGAACGTCCTGGAGGAGGGCCCATTCCCAGAAGGTGTGCACGTACTCGTAACCCGCTTGTGTCGACTGGCCACCGGCAGCCGCCGCCTCCCGTTCCACCTGCAGCAGCATAGCAAGACTGGCCAAAAACGAGACGCCAATCGCCAAAACCACCGGCCAATGGCTGCTTTGCCGCAACACCCGTGCCCCCAGGATTGCCGTCAGCAGGGCCGCCGCCAGCGGCAACAGCGGAACCAGCAACATCAAAACAGTCAAACTAAACATGGCTGCGATAGGGGGTCTGGGTCGGATCTTCCGCCGGCCGCCGACCGGCAGGTGTCAGTTCCGGCCAGTGCGATTCTTCGTCCAATACAACCGGTAACTCGTGGTCCACATACTCGGTCAGGGAATCCTCGCGCAACTTCTGCCAGAAGGCCACGTCCAGATGGCCGGCCCGCTGGAAGAGGACAACGGTCAAGGCCAAGGCCACCGCCGCCTCACAGGCAGCGACGGCGATGATAAATAGCACAAACATCTGGCCACCCCAGTCGTGGTAAAAGCGGCTCCAGGCAACCAAGCTGATCGAGACGCCCTGCAACATGATCTCTGCCGAGAGGAACATGACGATCAGGTTCCGCCGAGCGGCCAGGCCCACCAGACCGATGCCAAACAGCATGGCCCCAATCCACAAGTAGTTCGCCAACAGCGACGGATCGCTCAACGGGGACCTCCCTTCGCAGCCGCCACGCTCGACTCCGCCACCCCCTCGCCCTCGGCGGATGGGGGCTTGGCGCCCTGGCGGACCATCGCCGTCGCCCCAATCAAGGCGACCAGCAGCAGCAGAGCGGCGATCTCCACCGCGATCAAATGTTCGCTGAACAGCCGACCACCCAGTTCGGCCACATGCTGTTCGACCGCAAACGACCTGTCGCGCAACTTTAAGGTGGCCGCGTCCGGCTGCAAGTCGGCGTAAGGCAAGCGGCTGATCGCGGCCGTCAGGCAGCCAATCATCAGGGCACCCGTGATCGCCGACAAAGCGGCCTCCCAGCTGATACGGTCGTAATAGGCCTGGCCTTCGGGTTGAGCCAGCATGAGGACGAAGAGGAAGGTCACCACAATTGCCCCGGCGTAGACCACCACGGTGGCCAGGGCCAGAAACTGAGCGCCGATCAACAACATTAAACCGGCGGTTCCTAATAAGCTGAGTGCAAACCAGAGCGCACAATAGACCGGGTTCCGCATCACGACCGCACCCAGGGCAGAGACGACGGTAATCCCACCCAACAGCCAGACAACCGACCGGTAGCCCCAGGGGGCCGCCAGCGGCAACTGACCAGCCAGGCTGCCCGCCTGGATCATGGCCATGATGCCAATGACGGATAACGCCGCCCCCCAACCCCGCCCCCGCGCGTTGCCGCGCGGCAACATCAGCCACAACCCGACCGCCAGGAATCCGATCGCCAATAACAGGACCTGCGGAGACGTCATAGCGTGCCCCCCAACCCCGGCGACTGCATCGGTTCGGCATCCTTCGTCTGGTCGTAGACGCTTAACAGTTTCTCCTTGTCAAAAATCATCTCTTCGCGACTGCGACCGGTCAGGTCAAACAACGAAGTCAATTCGATCGCGTCCACGGGACAAGCCTCCTCGCACATCCCACAAAAGATACACCGCAACTCGTCGATCGTGAACGATTCAGGATACTTTTCGCGATCCGGCCAAGGGCTCTCCGCCGCCACGATATCGATGCAGTGGGCCGGACATGCCGTCGCACATAAAAAACAGGCCACGCATTTCACCCGATCCTGCTCGTCTTTATTCAACCGATGCACACCGCGATAAATCAGCGGATTCCCAATCTGCGGCCTCTCCTCGGGAAAGTTCACCGTCACCTTCGGGCCGACCAGGTGTCGAGCGGTCGTGGTCAAGCCCTGAACGAACAGCGGCAAGTACATCTTGCCCGCCAAACCCAATTGCGGCGGTTCGATCCAGTGAATTTGAGCGTCGTCTGGTTGCATGGCAAAACAAGCCTGGGG
>WVZU01000405.1 GCA_011772275.1 Planctomycetales bacterium
CAACTGAATGCGGGCTGCCTTGGGATCCGCCGATTCCATGACGACCCAGCCGGCTGCCTCCGCAGCGGCCGCCAAAAGCTGCCGCCGCTTCTCGGACAAGCCGACGACCATGCAGCCCAGGCTACTTTCTTGCGAACTGGTCGCTTCGGCCGCCTCCGTAGAGGCTGTGGCCGTCGACGCCTTCTTACCTGGTGAATCAAACATGACTCTTCCTCCCCTTGGTGAAACTTTTCAGCTCCGTAACTTGTCACAATGACCTGCTGCACCAATCTCCTCGCTTGGCGCTCAATCCAACCTCGTGTTTCGTACGCTAAGCTCTGGTCGAACATTACCCACACCGCACCCACCTCGGCCCGTAAGAGGCCGCGATGTCGATCCGCGGGCTGTTATTCGCCAGCTATCTGCGCTGCAACCCACAAGCCGCTTGTCGCAACTGTTGCCGCCGCAGCGCTATCACTTCACCGCGCTACAATCACATGCAGCGCGTGAAAGCATCTTTTTATTCCGTAAATTGTCACGAAGACCCGCTGCACCCATCTCCCTTTTGGCGCTCACTTTATCGGGTTTCGTACGCTTCCTTGCGGTCGAACATCACCCCCAGCGCACCGACATCGGACCGCAACGTGCCGCGATGTCGATCCGCGAGCTTTTGTTCGCCAGCTATCTGCGCCGCGCCATTCAAGCCGCTGGTCGCGTCTTGTCTCGCCGCAGCGCTTTCACTTCGACGCACGCTTAACGCATGCAGCGCGCCAAACTGGTTGTTGACTTGCGGCCCGTCAGCGCAAGTTGGTTTCTGACAAGCGCAAAAAACTTTTTGTCAGGCGGGTTCGGTCTGCAGAAAAGACATACCGGCCGCGGTGAACTCATCCGATACGGAACAGCAGCCTGGCCAGAGTGGCTGACCGGATTGGCACAGCGAGGAGGTGGCTGTCTGGCAGGCCAAGCGGGCCAGGAAACCCGCGAAAATTTCCGCCTCGGCGGCTCGGGCTCGCCACCCTGCCGGTGGCCCCTGGGCCAAACTGGCAGAGGNNGAGGAGCAAGAAGGGACTAGACGGCAAGAGGGGTAAAGCGGATTGTCGTATCCCTTTATTTAAAAGCGTGTTACAGCCCTCCCACCGGCTGCCGCAGCGGGGCGACGACGGCCCACAGGGTGGGGGCCACGCTGGCGGGGGGAGGCCTCAGAAACGGCAAGCTTTGACCAGCTTACGGAGCCGCTAAACAGAACGTAACAGGGCGCGTAAACCCTCTTGGAGAAAATGACTTCGGAACGTTTAAGGCATTCGAGCGGCGCGGCCGATACGGTAGTTGTCGCCTGGCACGTTCACGTGTTGTCCACAGCGACGTCAAGTCACACGTCAGTGCAGCATTTTGTGTGAATTGAGGAATGATTCATACGGCCCTGACGTAACACACCCCACTGAACCCGCGGGTTCCCCCACCCAGCCACCCTGCCTTTAGCGGTCACCCACCCACCAAAGATTAACATCTTCGCGCGGCTGCAGCTTCCAGGTCCTGGATGAAACCATCCGGGATCATGCTGTGAGGTCGATCACGGTCAGGGATTTACAACTCGCGGTTCGAATCGTAGAGGAGACGTGGTTCGATGAGATTGAGCATGTTTGTTGGCGCGCTTGTGCTGAGCATGAGCCTGTGCACCAGCCAACACAGTTACGGTTTCGAACTGCTCGACCGTATGCTGGGTTCTGGTTGCGGATGTGACGCCGGTTGCGACGCTGCTGCCGCCTGTGGCGCAGCCGCTGATTGCGGTGCGGCGAACGGTTGTGATGCAGCTCCTTGCTGCAAGGCCAAGACCAAGTGCTGCAAGCAGCGTTGCTGCAAAGAACGCTGCAAGCGGACGCGTTGCTGCAAGAGCAACGGTTGCGATGCGGCTTGTGGCGCAGCCGCTGATTGCGGTGCGGCGAATGGTTGCGATGCCGGAAACGGCTGCGATGCAGCTCCTTGCTGCAAGGCCAAGACCAAGTGCTGCAAGCCGAAGTGCTGCAAGCAGCGTTGCTGCAAGGAACGTTGCAAGCGGACGCGTTGCTGCAAGAGCAACGGTTGCGATGCGGCCTGTGGCGCAGCCGCTGATTGCGGTGCGGCAAACGGTTGCGATGCCGGAAACGGCTGCGATGCGGCTCCTTGCTGCAAGACCAAGTGCTGCAAGCAGCGTAGCTGCAAGCCGAAGTGCTGCAAGCAGCGTTGCTGCAAAGAGCGTTGCAAGCGGACTCGCTGCTGTGACAACGGCTGCGATGCTGGCTGCGATGCGGGTTGTGACGGCGCGGCCGCCCCGGCGGACGCCCCCACGGCCGGCACCGGCGTGCCGATGCCGCCCACCCCGAAGCCGGATGCCTCGGCCTAAAAGCCGCTCAACCGACTTCCGATTGGTTTAACAAGAATCGACCTGTCCGGTTCCGTCCGGGCAGGTCGTTTTTTTTTATCGCCGCCGGTACGTTCTGCCGCGTCGTCCGGAGGGATCATGGGCCCTCGGCGTCCACACGGGCCTGCAGCCGGGCCAGCGCATATCCCAGCAGATCATCACGCTCTTGGCAGATGCTAAGCAACAAGTCGTAATTGCCAGCCAGCCGCGAGAGCTCCATCAATGTCGGTGCCAGCCCGGTGGTGGAGACCTCCGGCGGAATCATTTCCGCCCGCGCCCGGAGGGCCGCGTCGTACCTTCCCAGTCTGGCCAGCAGGGTGACATAGACTTCCCGGGGAATCACGGTGTCGACCCGCAAGTTCGTAGCGGCCGCCTGACGACGAAAATAGTCGACCGCCTGATCCTCGTCGCGGCCGATTTGTGCGGCGAAGAACAGCCCGTGAGCGCGAAAATAGTCCACGAAGGGCGGATCGGACGGCGGTTGCAGATTGGCGTGCAGCCGCCGTCCGTACTCCGTCAGGTCAAACGCCAGTGTGCAATCCTGCGAATTGGTGCTGATCCGCGCAAAGCGGACGACGGCGGCCAGGTGCGAGACGTCGACATGGGTCGTAAACTTTTTAAACATTTCCTCACGGCCGCTGACCAGGGCCTGAATCGGCAGCAGCCGGTCACCATCCGCAACCGCCGGCTGAAGATCGGCTTGAAGATTTTTTAACAGTTCGCCGTGCACCCAGTGCAGCAGGACGCCAACGACCTGTTGCCGCTGCTGCAGCTGGCGGTCGTACATGGCCGATTCGAAGGCGGTAATCGCATTGCATGTCCCGTGATGTTCCAGCAGCAACTGAAAACCACGAGCCGGATCGATCCCCTCATACAGGCTTAGCTCGATTAACTCTTCCAAATTTTCATCGTTCGGCACGGTCTGAGCTAGCGCCCGCTTGATCCTCTCCTGCCCGCCGCAAGGCCGCAAATACATCCACGCTCGACGAAACTCTGCCTGTCCCAGCAGCAAATCCCCCACCTCCTGGCAAACCGCCAGGTAGTCCGCCTCCAGGTGATCGCGGACCGCAGAGGGCAGGTCGTCCAGTGGGGTGCGGTCCAGCAGCGGTAGACCCCGTTGCTGGCGGCACTGCATGAGCCGCGCGTCGAACAGTTCCTCATACTGTTTTCGCTGCTCAAGCCGCCGGACAAGAAACTGGCAAACCTCCTGCGTATCGCGGTCTTTCAGCAATTTTTCGAGTTCGGTAAAGTCGGCTTCCGTCGTCATCCAACCATGCTCCCCTCACCGGCCGCAGCCAACGCGGGCCTACGAACGGTATCGTAGCAAATGCCTCCCGGCGCTCACAGCCGAACCACACAGGTTGTCAACCGTGCGTGCCGCGAAGATACTATCAGCAACGGACTGCTCATCGATCTTTCCTCTTGATGATGCAGGGCATGATGAGAGTGCTTTTTAAGACTTCCGCCATCATTTTCCTCAACGGGCTGTGGGGGGCCTTCGTNNTCCCCGCCCGCGGCCAGACCAGCTGCTCGGCCGCTGAACTTTGTGCTCATCGTCGTGGACGACTTGGGCTGGATGGACCTGGGATGCTACGGCAGCAAATACTACGAAACGCCCGGCGTGGACCGGCTGGCCGCCAGCGGCACGCGGTTCACGGATGCCTACGCGGCGGCGGCCGTTTGTTCGCCAACCCGGGCGGCGATCATGACGGGGCGGTATCCCGCGCGGTTGGGTATCACGGATTGGATTCGCGCTCGCTCCCAGGGCGGCACCATTCCGCCCGATCGCAAAAACCCCACCGGCTTTGAGGATGTCGGGCAAAAATTACTCACACCCCAGAATGCCTTGTGGATGGAATTGGAAGAGGTGACGGTGGCCGACGTGCTGCGGTCCGCCGGTTACCTCACCGCTCATATCGGCAAATGGCATTTGGGCCCGGACGGGTGGTATCCCACTGAGCAAGGTTTTGATGTGAATATCGGCGGCTGTGACTACGGGCAGCCCCCCACCTACTTTTCGCCTTTCGCGACAGACAAACTCAAAGCCCCACCCGGGCTGCCGGAACAGGAACCGAATCAGTATTTGACCGACCGCGAAGCGGCCGAGGCGGTACAGTTCATCCGGAACAACCACCAGCGGCCCTTCTTTCTGTACCTGGCACATTACGCCGTCCACACGCCTCTGCAAGCCAAAACGGCGGCCACCGCGAAATACGAACAGAAACCGAAGGCGGGACAGCAGAGCGCCACCTATGCAGCCATGATCGAAAGTGTTGACGACGCCACGAAAAACGTGCTGGCCGTGCTGGACGAACTGAAAATCGCCGATCGGACGGTGGTCATCTTCACGTCGGACAACGGCGGTCTTTCCCAATCTACGAACAATGCCCCCTTGCGAGCCGGTAAAGGAACACCCTACGAAGGGGGGATTCGCGTGCCACTGATCATTCGCTGGCCCGCGATCGAACATCAGCCGCCGACGTCCAGCGTGCCGGTCAGCAGCATCGACCTGTTTCCCACCATCCTGGATATGGCCGCTATCGAACCGCCCGCCGACGTCACGATCGACGGACAGAGCCTGGTGGGCATCCTTGAGGGGGAAGACCAGAACCGCCCCTTCCCACGAGACGCCCTCTTCTGGCACTTTCCCCATTACCGCAATGAGATTAAACCCTATGGGATCGTCCGAGCCGGCGAATTCAAGTTGATCCGCAACTACGAGACGGGAGAGGCCCAGCTGTACGACTTGAGCCAGGATGTCGGCGAACAGAAAAACCTGGCCGAAGAAATGCCCGATAAAATCAAACAGCTGGACGTCATGCTGTCCAAGTGGTTGATCGGCATCGGCGCCAAAATGCCGAAACCAAAGTAGGCTGGGTGGCAGGATGTGAGTTTCGGGTGGCGGGATGCGGGACACACGATGCGCGACGTCAACCCACCCCTCGGTCCACCTCCGGCAGTGAACTCTGCGAACCCGCCGTTGCCAAGCGACGCGTACCACGGTCAAGCTCGGCGAACCGATGGTACCTACGGCGCACCGCGCCGTTATTCGCTCAAGACGATCGTCGCCGTAACCACAGTCTT
>WVZU01000022.1 GCA_011772275.1 Planctomycetales bacterium
CCCCGGAGCGGAAGTCGCCTTGGGACCGAAAGGCAGTTGTCCCTGGAGCGGAAGTCGGGTCCATGGGGGTCTTGCCGGGGCGAGGCGGTATGCTGCTTACGGATCCAATTGTGGCCATGCAGGAGGAGTGGAGGAAATTTGCGGGCTAGAGTTGTGCCGCGCCGGTGGCTCGTTTTAGCACCTTCCGCATTAGTTCGTCCGGTGCCGATTTGCCTGTGAAGAGATTGAATTGCAGCACTGCCTGCCGCACGAACATTTCCACTCCGGTCACCACCTGGCACCCTTGGCTGCGGGCATTCTTGATCAGCAATGTGTTTTCGGGGTTGTAAACTGTATCGAAAACGACTACCGATGGCTTGAGGTGGTGTTTTTCATAAGGCGAGTTGTCGATGTCGGGGTGCATGCCGACGGGCGTGCAGTTTACCAGCACGCTGCAATCGACGTGATATCGAGCATTCCAGGGGATGGCTTCGCAGCTCAGCTTGTCGGCCAATTGCTGGGCTCGTTCTGGAGTGCGTCCGGAGATCACGACCCGCGCCTTGCGTCGCAGCAGCCCGTAAGCGATCGCCTTTGCGGCTCCGCCAGCGCCCAGCACCAGAGCGGTCTTGTCCTGGAGGTAGTCGGGATCGGCAGGCATTTGCGCCTCCAGGCTATCCATCGCCGCTCGACTGTCCGTATTGTAAGCCATCAATCCATCGTCTTCGTAGATCAGCGTATTGGCGGCTCCGATGTCCAGCACCACGCGATCTGCCTTCTGCACTCGGTTCACCACTGCCTCTTTGTGGGGGATGGTGACGCTCAGTCCTCGGATACCGATCTGCGGTGCTCGGACCAGGAATTCATTCAGATGTTCGCGAGGCACGCGAAGCGGGACGTAGACGGCGTTGATTTCTTTGGCATGAAAGGCCGTGTTGTGGATGAGGGGGCTGAGGCTTTGGCGGATGGGATCGGCAATCACGCCGTAGACGGTGCTGTCTGTCTGGATTTGATCATAGTGGTAAATATCGCGCATTTCCTCGAAGCTGAGCTGGCCGGGTGCCAATGTCCGCTCGTGATGGAAAGTGGCGAAGGAAAACGGGGCACCGAAACGGCCTGCCAAGATCCGCGAGACCATACCCATTTCGCCCATGCAGATGCCAACGGTTGGCACTCGGGCGTTGCGGATCAATTCCAGCATGCGAAAGTTATCCAGCGGGGAATTGGCCATCGTGGCCACCTTGACGATGTCCGGGTCGAGTTGACACATCCGCGCATGGAGGTCTTCCAGGTCGGCAGGTGTCTGGCGGAAATCGTGAAAGCTGACGATCCGCTTGGTGGATCCATAGCGGGGAATCCCTGCGGCAATATCTTCTTCCAGATCGACATAATCAGCCTGTTCAGCGATTGCCATCCGCAACAGGGCTTGCCGCGCTTCTTCGCTGCGGCCGTATTTTCCTCCATCCTGTTCCCGGCGGCAGGTAATGACCGTTGGGCAGGGGCGCTGTTCCAGCAGGGACTTGAGTTGGATTTCGCCTTTGATGTAATCCAGCCGCAATTCGACGAGCTGAGCGCCCTGTTCGGCCAGGTGCCGGTGAGCGGAGATCATGTGCCGATGGCGGCTACGGCCGATGGAAACGCAGAGCATGGTTTACGGGATGCGGGTTACGGGATGCGGGTGACGGGTGCTCAACGCTCACAAAGTTAATTTCTTTACGTACGTTTGAACTGACGGTCCAGATCGTCGCGCGTAAAGACCAGCGCGGTGGGTCGACCGTGGGGGCAATGGTGGGCATCCTGGGCCAGTTCCCGTTGTTGCAGCAAGGCGGCAATTTCGTCGCGGGTCAGCCGGTCACCGGCCTTGATGGCTGCTTTGCAGGAGATCATATGCATCAGCTCGTCCAACAGATCGCGACGCTCTGGTTTTTTGGTGCTGGAAGTCAACTGTTCGGCCAGCAGCCTGAGGAGGTCGGTGGGGTTCCAGTTAGCCAACATGGCTGGATAAGTGGAAATCAACACGCTGGCGCCGCCAAACGGCTGGACATCGACGCCCAGGCGAGCCAGCAGTTGTCGAGCGTCGAGGATGGCGGCGGCTTCTTCCGACGAGAGGTCCACCGGCTCGGGTACGAGCAGCCTCTGGGTCTCCAGCGATCCGGCCAGCACCTTCTGACGAATTTGTTCGTACAATATCCGCTCGTGCAACGCGTGCTGATCAATCACGATGACTCCGTCTTCCGTTTCGGCGATCAGATAGCGGTTAAGGGCTTGCATGGCCGAGGGGGCTTGGCTGGCGGCGGCTTGGTCCGAGCCGCTCTGGGCCGGTTGGGCGTCTGGTTCGGCGTCCGGGCCAGTGGTAAGGGTCACGGCTGGCAGGGGGATTTCCTGTTGTGCGGCCAGCGGCGA
>WVZU01000255.1 GCA_011772275.1 Planctomycetales bacterium
GCGTGTGCGACAACTACCAGTTGCTGCAATCGGCTAAGGGGTTACGCAAAGTGCAAAATGCACCCCGGCTGCATCAAAGCCGCTGATCTGCCAATCGGTTACCCGCTGAAAAACGAGGCGGCCCAGAGGCAGCCGTGTAACAACAGGCAGGCGTAAGCGGCGGCGAACCAGTCGTCGGCCATGATGCCCAGGCCCGCAGGGAAACGTTCCACTTGCCGGCAGGGGGGCGGCTTGCTGATGTCGCAGATCCGATGCAAAAGGAACCCCAGCACAATTACGCCCGCCAGTGCCCAGCCCTGGTAGGCGTCCCAGGGGACGAACAAGAACGTGATGGGCATACTGGCGATTTCGTCCCACACGATGGCCGACGGGTCCTTGTCGCCCCCCAGCCGCCGCGCGGCCAGGGTGCAAATCGGAATCCCGACGGCGCACAAGGCGGCGATCACCGCCAACTGGATCAGCAGGGACCCTCGGGGGCCGAGGGAAGCGATCTGAATCTGAACGACGGCCCAGCTTAACGGCAGACCCCACAGCGCGCCGAACGTTCCAGGAAAGATGGGCGCATAACCGAATCCGCAGCCGGTTGCCATCAGACCCACCAGGCCGGACGACTGCTCTCCAGGCGGCCGGTCTGGATGCGGCCGGTCTTCTGCGTAGTTCGTCATGGCCGCCCACGATAACGCTCGCCCGCCTGGTCTGCAATCGACGTTGCCCGACAGTCGCACCTGTCAGCTTGGCTGCGGAAGCTGGCCGAATCGGGGGGATCGGAAAAGGCACGCCCAGGGGACGTGCCGGTCGTGAGGTGACCTGGTTAAGGCGGGTACGGCTGTCGCGACCGTTTTCACGCGGGGTGCCCGGGGTGGCGGGAAGCGGCAGGCACCGGGGGGCAGGGCAGGGGAGGAAGAGCAACTTCCTGTGGGGCAGGGCGAAGGGAGGCGGGGGTGCATTACACGGATTGTAATTGTTTGGCAGCATGCGAGTATGCGTTGGAGCCGTTTCGANNATGCCGGGGCGATGATGTCCATCACCCCACCGGCGAGGCCCGTTTACGGGCCTTCTGGCCATTGCGGCTTCAGCCCTGGCGATCACGTGTGGTGCTGCTTGATTGAGTGTTGTTCCTCCGCGAGTCATCCCAGGCTAAAGCCAGACAACGGCAAGCCCCGTAAACGGGGCTCGACAGATTTTTTTACCCGATCTGAACCTCGTGCTAAAGCACGAGGCTATTCGCATGAAGCCAGAAAAGCACGCGGCTGCTGACATAAAACCGCTAAGGCGCCGGATGCGACAACGACCAGTTGCTGCAATCGGCTAGGGTGTTACGCAAAGTGCAAAATGCACCCGGAGGCGGGCTGGCGTGGCCCGGCCGAACCGATGTTCCCCGCCGATGAACGTGATGGTCCCGCTTGCCGGACAGCAACAAGATCCGCGCCGTCTTCCGGCCGGACAGCAACCTGAAGATCTCACTCGATCCCCTTCACGGACAATGGCGGAGCAAAACTTGTTCGCGGGATCCCTCCACCGCCAATCGACGTGGGGTTGTTGTTGGTGACCACCTGCAACAGCGGCAGGATGGCTGACAGCTGGTCGGCAAAATCTTCCGGAATCTCCCGGGCGGCCGCCGGTTCGGCGTAGAAGCATAGATTGGCATCGGCCGCGTCGGTGATATAGGCGCCATAGTCCTGCAAGGCGCGGGCCAGCTGGTACAGCGGACCGGAACGGGGCAGCGAGGTCTGCCAGAGGGGCAGGTCGGCGGGAATGGCCAGCAGCGTCCCCATGTACAGATTGCCCCGCTCGGCATAGGTCGTTTCCCAGCCGTTGTCGGCGGCGCTGGCCGGCCACACGAAGGGCCTGCCGTCCGGTCCGTTTTTGTTGAGTGCCGCTCGGCGGACAGCGATGGCCAGCGCATGGCGGATTCCACGGGTCAACTCGTCCTGACGAATCAGGCCGCCGATCGCCGAACCGCCGTACGCCCGCACACCGTGCCAGGTGTCGTATATGCCCGGTCCGGTTAACGCATTTTGTATCGCGCTGTGGGCGATGATCTTACCGGGCTGGCTCAGGTCGGCCTGGAACAGTTCGGTGACCAGCCGGCGACCGGGGTCGACGATGTGCAGATGTCCGTCGGCACGGGGATCGGGTGTCGCCGTGGCCGGGACATGGATCGTCGCCTGCGGCGGTCCCCCGTCCCGCAGGATGATCGTCCGCTGTGGATCGCCGGTTGTGGCCAGGAACACTGGGTGACTCCAGGCCGTCACGTTGATATTGGCAGGTCCGTGGCGGTCGAGTCCGGGTGAATGGATGTTGGTGAAGTGCGCGTCCGAGCCGATGGGGTGGTTCCAGGGGCTGTCGGTTGCGAACGGCCACCGAGCCGGATCACGGACGGCGTATGCCGGCTGGTCCGGAAGCGCCTCGGTGCAACCCTTGGCGGGCAGGAGGGCCAGCGGCAGCAGGAGCAGCAGAACGGATCGCCGGGGCATGGGGCAGGCCTGAAGTTTCAAAAATGCTGTACAAGTCTAGCTTGTTTCTTTCCGAGCCGAGGCAGGATGGCGCGGCGGGCCCGGCTTTAGCGGCCGACCCTTGGCCCTCTTTCACACTGTTGGGTTTCCGTCGAAAAGCGTATCAGCCGTTCTGCTGGGCGTCTGGGGTTGGCGTGCCGGGGAGGGACCGGTCAAGGTGGGGATCACGGCGGGCGAACCTGTTGGGGCGGACTTGTCGCGAGCATTTATGGCATAATGATCCGGCTATGGCGCGGATCGGGCAGTACAAGCTGGGTCGAGCGATCGGATGGGGGACGGTGGGGACCGTCTATCGGGCTCGGGATCGCAAAACGGGTCAACCGGTCGCGGTGAAGATTCTCTTGCCACAGGTCTCGGAGGACCAGAACATCCTCCGCCGCTTCCGCCGCGAAATGTCGGTGTTGGAAAAGCTGGATCACCCGGGGATTGTCCGTTATTTTGGCGGCGGGACGCACAAAGGCCAGTTGTATTACGCCATGGAGCTGGTCGAGTTTGGCACGGTCAAGGACGAATTGGAGGCGCGGGGGCGCTTGCCCTGGCGGAGAGCCTGTCGTTACGGGCAGCAAATCTGTTCAGCGCTGCAACACGCGCACAATCACAACATCATCCACCGCGACTTGAAGCCGAGCAATTTATTTCTTGGGGCGGGCGGGCGGCTGAAACTGGGCGACTTTGGGATTGCCCGCGACACCGGTTCGATCGACCTGACCGATTTGGGCATGACGGTCGGCACCTACGCCTACATGGCCCCTGAGCAGATTCGAGGTGGGCGGGAGGTTTCGGACAAAACAGATCTTTATGCGCTGGGTTGCCTGCTGTATGAAATGGTGACGGGCCGACAGCCGTTTCGTGGCGACAATTTCGCGATGATTTTTGATCAGCATTTGCACAGTCCGCCGCCGCGGGCCAGCGAGTTAGCGCAAGATTGTCCGCTCGCCTTCGAGCAAATGATCGTGCGGCTGATGTCCAAGGAGGCGGAATTGCGTCCCTTCAACGCTCGTTATGTCCAAGGCGCTCTGCAGAATCTCTTGGACAGCCAGCCGGCGGGGGAGGACGAGCCGGCTGAGGATGTGCTTGCTTTTTACCGCGGGGCGGCCCGGAATCCCCCCCCAGACGCTCGACAGGTTTCCTGGTCGGTGTTGGCCGGAATCTTGCTGCTGGTCGCGGGCGCCATCGGCGTCGCGGTCCTTTTGAAGAACGTGGCGCTGTAAGTTCTGTGAGCGACGCCGAGTACCTTTCCGCGCGGGCCGACCATGTGCTGATTTGCGTGAACCCGAAGGCCGGCAGCGGTTCGCGTCGGCGGCAAAGCCGAGTGCGGCGGCTGAAGGAGATGCTGGTCCAGGCTGGCCTGACCGTGGAGGTCCACCACGACCTGGATGGGGTCCGCAGCCGGTCGGATCAGTTGCAGGCCGACGGGCGGTTGCGGGTCGTGGTGGGGGCCGGGGGAGACGGCACGTTGCACGCCCTGCTGAACCGGCTGGCGGCGGGCATTCCCCTGGCCATGTTGCCGCTGGGTACGGAAAATTTGCTGGCCCAGTATGTGGGTCAGCGGCGGCGGCTGTCCGAGTTGGCGCGGATGATTCAGGCCGGCCACCTGGTGCGGCGGGATGCCGGGCGGGCCAACGGGCAGCTGTTCCTGCTGATGGCCACCGCCGGATTTGACGCCGAGGTTGCTCGACGCTTGAGCGACCGCCGCGTGGGAAATATCCGCCGTTCCAGTTACCTCGGGCCGATCCTCGCCGCGATTGCCAATTATCAGTATCCCTGCATGCGGATCACGCTGGAGACCGCCGAGGAAACCGTTCGCTGGCAAGCCTGCTGGTGCTTTACTTTCAACCTGCCGCAATACGGGTTTGGCATGCGCTTTGTGCCCGACGCGGATCCGTGCGATGGCCAGCTGGACGTCTGCCTGTTTCGGCATGGTTCCTTCTGGCACGCCGTATGGTACACCACGAATCTTTACCTGCGGCGGCACACGCGCCTGAAAGATTGCGTGACCGCCGTGGGCAGGCGGATCCAGGTCGAGGCGGACCAGCCGGTGCCGTACGAATTGGATGGTGATTTTGCCGGTTGGCTGCCGCTGGAACTGGACGTCCAGCCGCAGCGCCTGACCTTATTGATGCCAAGCGGCCCGCGTGGACCGCTGGAAGGGTCTGCCGCCCGCTGAGCGGGGGGAAGAGGGCCTCCCTGGTCCGCGGGGGAAGATCGCTTTTTCGCCCGCCTGCAGAACGGCCAGGGTCCTTGCGTCGCAGATCCGGCTGCAGGATCATGGAAGATGCTCTGAAAACGCGAACCGCTACCGATCCCATGCACTTGCTTGACGTTGCCCAGCATCCGCTGCAGGACTGGCTGCGGCAGCAGGGTCTGCCATCCTATCGTGGCCGGCAGATTTGCCGCTGGCTGTTTCAGTCCCGCGTCGAAACGTTCGCGCAGATGACGGACCTGCCGGCCGAACTGCGCCGGCGGTTGGAGGCCGAGGTTCCGCTGTGGACGACCCGCGTCGTCGCGCACGCGCAGTCCAAAGATGGGACCGAAAAACTGTTGTTGAACTTGTCCGACCAACAGCAGGTCGAATGCGTCTTGCTGCGCGACGGCACGCGCCGCACGATCTGTGTCAGTTCCCAGGTAGGTTGCGGCATGGGGTGTGTCTTCTGTGCCAGCGGGCTGGAGGGGGTGGTCCGCAATTTGAACAGCGGCGAAATCGTGGAACAAATGTTGCATCTGCTACGGTTGTTGCCCGCGGACCAGCGGATCAGCCACATCGTGATGATGGGAATGGGGGAACCGCTGGCGAATCTCAACCAGGTACTGCCGGCCTTGGCGGCCGCAGAGAGCCCCGACGGAATGGGCATTAGCGCTCGACGGATCACCATCTCTACCGTGGGACTGCCGGAAGCCATCCAGCGACTGGTGCGACTGGGCTGCTCCTACAACCTGGCGGTCTCCCTGCACGCGGCCGACGACAGGTTGCGTAACGAACTGGTTCCGGTGAACCGCCAGATTGGGATCGAACAGATTCTGGTGGCGGCGGACGCCTACTTCGCACGATCCGGCCGTCGCTTGACCTTTGAGTATGTCCTGTTGGCGGGAGTCAATGACCGTACCGAGGATGCTCAGCGACTGGCCGGCCACTTGAAGGATCGGCCGGCCCTGTTGAATCTGATCCCCTACAATCCCGTGCCGGGACTGCCTTACCGCACGCCTTCCACCGCGTCCTGCCGGCGTTTTACTCAGGTTTTGCTGCGAGCGGGCGTGAACGTCAAGGTCCGCCAGCGGAAGGGATCCGCGATCGACGCCGCCTGCGGCCAGTTGCGGCGGCTGCAAACACCGGACGTTGTAGCAATCCGGCACACCCCCGCTCTACAATAAAAGAGCTGTTGCGGAGAGCATGCCCGCCTTTTGCGAGGGCGGGTGGTCGGCGGCAGCTTCCGCGAATCGAGTTGGGGATTTTTTTGGGGGTAAGGGGGGGGGCAAGTTGAGCTACGGTATGGCGACGGCAGAGACAGGCCTGTTGAGCGCTCAGTTGCTGGGCCAGTTGGAGCGGCTGGAACTGGTCAGCCGCAAGATCTATCGCGGCCGGATGAAGGGCGAACGCCGCAGTCCGCGTCGCGGGCAGAGCGTTGAATTTGCGGACTTTCGCAATTACGTCCCGGGTGACGACATTCGCTTTGTCGACTGGAATACCTATGCCCGGCTGGACAAGTTGTTTCTCAAGCTGTTCCTCGAAGAAGAGGATCTGCATTTTTACGCCTTGATCGACGCCAGCCCGTCGATGGATTTCGGTCAGCCGACGAAGCTGCAATTTGCCAAGCAACTGGCTGCCGCGCTGGGTTTTGTGGGTTTGGCCCGGGCCGACCGCGTGCGGATCGAAACGTTGGGCCAGGCGGCTGAGCAGCCTGCTCCTGTGTTACGCGGCCGCCGCAGCCTGTGGAGGATGCTGGAATACCTGGAGGGGATTCAGCCGGAAGAAAGGGCCAGCCTGGAGGAGGGGGTCCGGAATTTCTGTCTGCGGAACAGCGGCCAAGGGATCGTCGTGTTGATCAGCGACTTGATGGACAAGGGGGGCTACCAGTCCGCCCTCCGCTACCTGCTGGCTCAACGCATGGACATCTACATCATCCACGTCCTCTCGCGGGAGGAGATGGACCCGGGAATCCAGGGCGAGTTGCGGCTGGTCGATTGCGAGGATGCGGAGGTGGCCGAGGTCACGGCCAGCGCGCCCCTGCTGGCTCGTTACCGCGAAACGCTGAATGCCTTCCTGGAGGGCGCTCGAGAATTCTGCACGCGGCGCGGGATGTCCTATGTGCTGGCGCCCAATGAAGTCGCGATCGAAGAATTTGTTGCTCAATATTTGCGCAGGCAGGGTCTGGTGCGCTGATGTTTCCCGAATGGACGAACATGCTGCACGGTTGGCAGTGGCTGGTGCTGGGCCTGGTCCCCTTGGCGATCGTGGCTTTGTACTTTCTGAAGCTGAAACGCCAGCCGCTGGAAGTACCCAGCACCTATTTGTGGCGCAAATCGATCGAGGACCTGCACGTCAACAGTCTTTGGCAGCGGTTGCGACGCAGTTTGTTGTTGTGGCTGCAGTTGCTGCTGCTGCTGCTGATCGCTATGGCCCTCTTGAATCCCAGCTGGCGAGCGACTCGACTTGGCGGCAACCGGTTTATTTTCGTGATTGACAATTCGGCCAGCATGAATGCCGAGGACATGGTGAACGCAGCGGGCAAGGCCACCCGGTTGACGGTGGCCCGGCAGCGGGTGGAACAGTTGATGGACGCCATGCGGACCGGCGATGCGGCCATGATCATCAGTTTTTCCGACACGGCAAACGTCGTCAAGGAATTTACGACCGACCAGCGCGACCTGCGTCGCGCGCTCGACGGTCTGCAGCCGACCAGCCGGCGGACTTCTTTCAGCGGGGCTTTGCGGCTGGCGGCCGGCCTGGCCAACCCGGGCCGGATCGGCAACCCGGAAGATGAGGACGAGGCAGCGGCCGATGCACTGCCGGCCAAGATGTTTGTGTTCAGCGATTTCAAGCTGCCGGAAGTGGCCGATTTCTCGTTGGGGAATCTGGATCCGCAGCTGGAAATGGTCGGCCAGCCCGGTTCAGTGAATGTGGGCATCGTCAACTTTTCCACGCGGCGACACCCGCAGCGTTCCGACCAGGTCCAAGCACTGGCTCGACTGGAAAACTTCGGACCCCAGCCCGTGACGGTCACCTTGGAACTGTTTCTAAACGGCCAGTCGATAGACGTCCAGGAGGCCCGCATCCCGGGGGAGGACGCGGCGGATCCCGGCCAGAATTTTGCTCAAGTGGCGTTCACGCTGGACGACGTGGAAGCTGGCGTTCTGCGGCTGGTCTCCGATTACCCGGACGCGCTGCCCGTGGACGATCAGGCGTGGGCGGTGGTCAATCCGCCGCGACGCACCAGGGTCTTGTTCGTCTCAGCGGGCAATACGGCCTTCGAACAAGCGTTGAGGACCAGCAAATCGCAGGAATTGGCCGAGGTGCGGTTCGCCGCACCGGACATCTTGGGCCGGGAAGATTACCGGCGGGAGGCGGCCGCGGGGCGGTACGATCTGGTGATCTACGACCGCTGCCAGCCGCAGGAGATGCCGCGTTGCAATACCCTCTGGATCGGCCGCCTGCCGATGGACGGCCGCTGGAAGTTTGGAAACAGGATCGACCTGCCGCAGATTATCGATACCGAACGGACGCATCCCCTCATGCAATTACTCGACCTGGGAAACTTGGATATCCTGGAATCGCTGGAAGTCCAACCCCCGGCGGGCGGCACGATGTTGATCGAATCGCAGGGGGGCGCGATCTTTGCCCTGGCCCCCCGCGAAGGTTTCGAAGATGCGGTCCTGGGCTTTGAGTTCCAGAGCACAGATGAAGAAGGGAAAGATTACTACAACACAAACTGGCCACGCCGCCGCAGCTTCCCGGTCTTCGTGCAGGAGGTGATCCACCATCTGGCCAACTCAGAAGGCAAGCGGGCGTCGGCAGCCGTCGCGCCGGGCCAGACGTATGAACTGCACTGGCCCGAAGGCCCGGACCAGCTGGCGATCACCGCGCCCGATGGGACCCGGTTCACCGTCCGCCGCAATCCCCAGAACCGTTACAGTTTCTCGCAGACCGACCAGCTGGGTGTCTACCAGGTCCAGGATGGCCAGTCCAGCCACCGGTTTGCCGTGAACTTGTTTGATCCGCTGGAGAGCGATATCGAGCCTGTGGCGGGAGAGGCGGTCCGGATCGGAAATGTCCAAGTGGCCGTCTCGTCGAAACCGCAGGGGCAAGTGGCGCGCATCGAGGTCTGGAAACTGCTGGCGTTGTTGGGTCTAGGCGTTCTTTTGCTGGAGTGGTATATCTATAATCGTCGAGTTTACGTGTAAGGCTCGACCGATGGGCGGCCGGAGGCCGCGGGTATTTGGAATCCAGCCGTGGTTCCACTACCCAGTTCAGGAGCGGACGGCGGCTTGCAGATCCATGATCACCAGGTCCCTACAGCAACAAAGTCAACGGAAGAGAAGGTCACGACAAAAGACGGCGCGGCGCAAGGTAGTGAATCGAATCGTTGAACGGGATTTGATTCATCGCGTCAGTTACGATCAGTACCGTGACGAAGTCCGCAAGGTGTATGGCGGGGCGCGGGGCGCCATGCTGGCTCGGTTCAGCCAGCTGTCGGGACACCTGCAGTTGGGCGACCGCCTGTTGCGAAAACGGCGGTTCGACCTGACGGGCGCTCAACAGATCCTGGATGTCGGCAGCGGCGCCGGTCAAATCCTGGGGCACCTGTTGAAGTATGCCGATCCGGACGCTCGGATTACCGCTGTTGATATTTCGCATGCGATGTTGCGTCGTGCGCGCAGCCGGCTGAAAAGCGACCGCCCTGAGCTGATCACCGCCGATTTGACGCGGCTCCCGTTTGACAGCCAGGCCTTTGACTGCGTGACCTGCGGCTATGTCCTGGAACACCTGCCCAACGCGCGCACCGGCCTGGCGGAACTGGCACGCGTGATGAAACCCAATGCGCGGATGTTGCTATTTACGACCGAAGACAGTTTCGGTGGAGCGTGGACCAGCCGCGTGTGGGCCTGCCGCACGTACAACCGGCGGGAAATCGTGAAGCTCTGCCACGAACTGGGACTGATGCTCGTCCAGGAACTGTGGTTCAGCCGCATGCACAAGCTGCTGCGGGCCGGGGGGATTTGCATCGAGCTGCGGAAACATCCCCCGCGGCATTCTAATCGCCATGCAGCGTCAGTCGAGCCAGTTCGGGTGGACAGCGCAGTCTGAGCGGGATTGTCTGGGAGATGCCCCGGCTGACGTGTAACACGGTGGGCGGTGCGCTGCACAGCCCGGCGGCGAAATCGGTGCCGATCCGCGTGGCCGAAACCACGGGACCGCTCCACGGCAGGTGAATTTGCCCGCCGTGCGTATGTCCGGCCAGCATCAGATCGAACTCGTGTCGCCGCGCCCACTCCAGTTGGTCGGGCGAATGTGCCAGCAAGATGCGAAAGGGGCCGCCGCCACCCCGATCCGGCACGTCGCTGAGATCCACCACCGGACCAAACCAGGGTAGTTCGTTCCCCGCCAGAACGATCTGCTGACCGCGGCATTCCGTGGCCAGCCAACGGCCCCCCAGGTCGATCAAACCGCAGCCTGCCAGCAGTTGCCGCAGGCGGTCGCTGTCGACGCGGGTGTCGTGGTTGCCCAGCACAAAGTAGATCCCCTGGGACGCCCGCAACTGGCCCAGCGTGTCGGGAAGCCACTCAAAACAGGCCTCGCGATCGACGATGTCCCCCGTGATGGCAATCATGTCGCCCTCCAGGTCGTTGGCCCGCCGCACCACTTCCTGGAAGAAAGATTTGGGTAGCTCGCCCGTAAAATGCAAATCCGAGACGTGTGTCAGCGAAAGGCCTTCCAGGGCCGGCGGCAAGTTCGGGATGCGGATGTTTTCTTCGTGGATCAGCAATTGCAGGACCTGGTTACCCGGCAAACGGGCACCCAGCCGAGCCAGGCCGCCCAGCCTGCTCGCCCCTGTCAGCTGCTCAGCCATATCGACCAGGGTGGTGTGGTTGGAAATCAGGACTGCCTTGTCGTCGCCTCGGTGAGGCCGCAAGAACTGGGGCACTGTCCAGACCGCAATCGCCCAACAAAAAATCACGTACAGCAAGGGCAACGAGATGTTTGCAGACCACAGCA
>WVZU01000036.1 GCA_011772275.1 Planctomycetales bacterium
ATTTATCTGGTGATGCTGGTAGGTGCCAAATTCCCGGTCAGCGAGCGGGAAGCGGCGGGTGTGACCTATCGTGAAATGCTGGCCGAGTTTGGCGCTTTCGGTGCCCTGGTAGGTTTTGGACTCATCTTCGCTCAACTGGGCCAGGTCTTTGGATGGCCTCCCGCCGTCTATTTTGGATTGGCTGCCGTGGTCACTATTGCTTTTGGAATCTATACGCAGAGTCTGGGGCGTCCCCTGATGGCGTTTCTGATCATTATTATGATGCCGTTGGCCACCACGGAAATCGGCACCGATGGTTGGATCAGTGGCTTAATGATGGAACCGATGAAAGATGCCGGTTTCAACGCCGGTTGGGTGCTGGTCTATACGTCGGCGATCATGATGGTGTTGCGCTTCTTCGCCGGGCCGATCGTCCACAAGCTTTCGCCGATCGGGCTTTTGATCGTCAGTTCCGTTCTCGCCATCGCCGGACTTTACGCTTTGTCCAAGACAGGCAATGCCGGGCTGGCCACAATTTTCCTGGCGGCCACGCTGTACGGATTTGGCAAGACTTTCTTCTGGCCCACGATGCTGGGCATCACGGCCGAGCAATGTCCGAAGGGTGGCGCGCTGACGTTGAATGCCATTGCGGGCATCGGCATGATTGCAGTCGGTATTCTGGGCTTCCCCTTCATTGGCGCTCTGCAGGAACGCACAGCCAGTGCGGAACTCAAGACGAACGCGCCGGCCGTGGCCGAGGCCGTGCTGATTGACAAGGGCTATTTGTTAGGAGCGTACAAGGCCATTGATCCCGACCAGGCCGCGGGCGTGACGGACCAGGACGGCCAGGCCGCCCTGGCCGCGGCGAATAAGGCCGGTCAATTCGACGCGNNCGTCATCCTCTTCCTCTATTTCCAATCTCGGGGTGGCTACAAGGCGGTCGATATCGGTGGCGGCACGCACCCGGTGGAGGGAGCGGACGAAGCCATCGCCGACGGCTCAATCGGCGGGGCGGAGGCCTAGCAAGGCCAGGGCCTACAAGGTTTACCCATTAAGGACGGGTCAGCACCAACTGCTCGTCCTTTTTTTCTGCCGTAATCGATCCCGGCAGGACCGTTTTACCAACGTCCGGCTGCAGGAGGAAATGAGCCAGTTGTTCCCACTGGGCTCGTCCCATGTCCTGCTGAGGCCATCCCTGCCGTTGCCAGATCCGGATGCATAGCTCTTGGAGGATATACGGTCGAGTTGACTGCAGCGCCGCCGTTTGGATCACAACTCGGTGTGGCGCTTGCACACGAACACGGCGCTCGTATTGTTCGTCGACCGACTCGTCAATCACCGCTTGAGCTTCCGCCGCGAGGGTTCCCAGTCGCAACAGGGCCTCGTCCACGGCCGGATTGAACCGGTCGGCCAGCAGCGGCAGCAGTTCATGGCGGATGCGGTTGCGTGTGAGCCGCGTGTCGAAATTGCTGTCGTCCTGACAAGAGTCCTGCCCGATGTCGCAAAGGTAGTCGACAACTTGGCCGCGGCGGAACGTGAGCAGGGGGCGGAGGAGGCTGACGGCTGGCGACAGCTGGCGCACTCGCCGGATACCAGCCAGTCCCGCCACGCCGGTACCGCGGAGGATCCGGTGGAGGATGGTTTCCACGTTGTCGTCGGCCGTATGCCCGGTGACCAGGTAGCGGGCGGCCTGTTGTTCGGCGACCGATTGCAGAAATTGGTAACGGCTGTGCCGGGCCGCCGCTTCCAGGCCGTCGCCCTGGCGGGCGGCCAGGCCGGCCACGTCCCCGTGTCCGACGTGACAAGGCAGCTGCAGCTGGCTGGCCAGCTGGCGGACGAACCGTTCCTCCTGGTCCGCCTCGGCACGGAGGCCGTGGTGGTAATAGGCCACCAGCAAGCGGCCGTTGCCGGAGGTTTTCAGTTGGAGCAGCGCCCGCAGGAGAGCGACGCTGTCGGGTCCGCCGGAAACGGCGACCAGTACAGATACGTCCTGCCACCGCGGGGGCAGCCAGGCCTCGGCCAGTTGCTCTTCAAAAGGATGCATCTTCCAGGAATTGGGTGGTTTTTCTCCCGCGGACGGCGGCTCGCCGGCCCGCAGCGGGTGGCGTCGGCAAAACCCGGCCAGTCTTCCCACTTCCACACAGTAGAGCTTGCGAGTTGAAGTTTTGCCAGACTGTGGCTACATTAGGTGGTGTAAGAACAATGTAAATGTGCTGGGCGGCGTGTCAGCCGGTCCAAGCCAGGAAATGAGACAACGTACACACCGGATTCTTGTCAGGTACTGAGAGTTCCCAGCGGTGGACTAGTCCAGGCGACGAACATGCAGCTTCTCCTGTTCTTCTTACGGTTTCTTGTTGGCGGGCGGCCCTTGCCGCCGGCCGATTCCCGGCGTAGAGGTCGTGCTGTGCCACGACGTTGGGGGTATCCGTGGGTGGGCATGGTGGCAGGCCGCTGGTCCTGGTATCCGCTTTGGCCTGAGCGGGTTCTTTTGCCGCACCGCTGTGACAATCCGATGCACGATCACGCGCAACGACAGCTTGGCTGTCGTCCCACATCGTCCCGCCTCCGCGGGCTGGACGATATTGACGTCTATCGACGCGCATCGATCGGCTCGGATTCTTCTACCTGACAAGGCTGGAACCGGAACGCTTCGGTGTCTGGTTGTTTCAGCCTGCTGAGGACTGTTGCCTCGCCTTACCGTTTACCAGGCCGGGTGGTCTGTAACGCGGTCTTACCGCGGGAGGCAGACGCCGCAAAGGTGGCCTGGCATGTCCGCTGGGCTGGGGAGAGCAACGAACGATGAGCGTCGAGATTAACGTCTGGATTCTGGTGTGCCTGCTGGTTGGGGTGGCCCTCTTGTCGACGGGTGCCATCAAGCTGTTGGATCACCTCCGCAAGAAGGATGCCGAATCGGAGGCCCGGGCCATCATCGAAAAGGCAGAACGGGAGATTGAAAACCGCACCAAGGAGGCCGAGCTGAGGCTGAAGGAGCTGGAGCTGGAGCAGCGCAAGGCGGTCGAGGCGGAACTGGGCGAACAGCGGCGCGGATTGCACGATCGCGAACGTGAACTGGACAAGCGGGCCGATGCGCTGGAAAACCAGACCGATCAATTGCGCAAACAGGAGCGGATGGTCGAGACCACTCAGCGGAAACTGGCCGAAAAAATCCAAGACACCAACCGCCGCAGTGAGGAACTATCCAAACTGCTGGACATGCACCGCCAGACGTTGCACGAAATGACCGGTTTGAGCCGCGAGGAGGCGACGCAGCGGTTGCTGCAATTGCTGGAGCAGGAGCTGACGGAACAGACGGGTGCGGTGATCGCCAAACATGAAAAACAGATCGCCGAAGTGGTCGATGGCAAGGCCCGCGACCTGCTGCTGACGACCATCCAGAGATACGCGGCGGCCCATACGGCCGAGACGACGACCAGCACCGTCGATATCCCCAACGACGAGATGAAAGGCCGCATCATCGGTCGCGAGGGCCGGAATATTCGGGCCTTTGAAAAGGCTACCGGAATCGATGTGATCATCGATGACACACCCGGGGTGGTGATCGTCAGCGCCTTCGATCCCGTCCGCCGCGAGATCGCTCGACTGGCACTCAGCAAACTGATTGCCGACGGCCGTATCCATCCGGGCCGGATCGAGGAAATTGTTGTGGAAACGCAGGCAGAGATGGAGGCGCATATCGAGCGGGAGGGTCAGGCGGCGGCGCAGGAGACTCGCATCCACGGATTGCACGAACGGCTGATTAGCCTCCTGGGACGGCTGAAGTTTCGCACCAGCTACAGCCAGAACGTTCTGCGTCATTCGATTGAAGTAGCATTTCTCTCCGGCGAGATCGCCGACGAAATGGGATTCGATGCCAACCTGGCTCGCCGCTGCGGACTGCTCCACGATATCGGCAAGGCGGCCGATCATGAAGCGGAAGGGGGGCACCCCAAGATTGGCGCGGAACTTTTGAAACGGTACGGAGAAGGTCCTGAAGTCGTGCATGCCGCTTTGGGACACCATGACGATATCCGCGTGGAATATCCGTATACCGTGATCTGCGCCACGGCCGACGCCTGCAGCGCCTCCCGTCCCGGAGCTCGGCGCGAGTCGCTGGAACGCTACATCAAGCGGATGGAGGAATTGGAGGGTATCGCTTGCGAGTTCCAAGGGGTCGACCAGGCGTTTGCGATCCAGGCCGGCCGGGAGGTCCGTGTGATGGTCAGTTCCAGGGACACCTCCGACGACTCGGCCGCCAAGATCTGCCGAGATATTGCGCGAGCATTTGAAGAGCGTTTGAGCTATCCTGGCGAGATTAAAGTGACCGTGTTGCGAGAAACGCGCGTCACCGAAATGGCGCGGTAGGGTATTGACAACGTATCAGAAAGCAGGCGGACGTGCGTATTCTTTTTATTGGCGATGTTGTCGGCAAACCGGGGCGGCGGATTGTGCGGCAGGTTGTGTCGGGGCTGGTCGATCGTGAACGGATCGACATGGTGATCGCCAATGCAGAAAACTCGGCCGCCGGCTCGGGGATCACACCCGCCAATTACGAAGAGCTAATGGCAGCCGGTATCGATGCGATTACCCTGGGGGATCACATTTATCGCCGTCGTGAAATTTACCGAATCCTGGAAACCAAAGAGAACATTATCAAACCGGCCAATTATCCCGCCGAGGCCCCCGGCAAGGAGTTCGCCGTCGTCACCTCGGCCGGGGGGAATAAGGTCGCCGTCATCAGCCTCATGGGCCGGGTCTTCATGAAACCGGTCGACTGCCCCTTTGCGGCGGTTGACCGCGTATTGCGGAGCCTGGACAAGACGATCAAGATAATTGTTGTCGATGTGCATGCCGAAGCCACCAGCGACAAACAGGCCCTGGCCCGTTATCTGGACGGCCGCGTTTCTGCCGTGCTGGGAACCCACACCCACGTCCCCACCGCAGACGAATGCATCCTGCCCGGTGGCACCGCTTTTCAGTGCGATGTGGGGATGACCGGCCCTTACGACAGCATCCTGGGACGACGGACGGACCGCGTGATCGAGACGACTCGTACCTTCCAGCCACTGGCCTTCGACGTGGCCAGCC
>WVZU01000164.1 GCA_011772275.1 Planctomycetales bacterium
GAGCAAACAGAGTCAACGGAGGGCATGACCATTCTCTGTTCTCTCGGTTACCTCATGTTCAAAAAATGCGCGCACCTTGCGCAGACTTTGATTGTTTGCAGTACAAAGTGAACAGCGCCTGGTGCGATTGGTATCTTTCGTTTCGAAGTCATTCCTGCTGTTTTGTGGGTTGGATCGAGGCGGCAGTTGGCCGGTGCTGAGACAGGTAAGTAAGTAAGTAAGTAAGTAAGTAAGCAGGGATGGCTTGGGTGTTGGTTTTCCAGGGATTCTAGCCGCGTTGGTGGGGTGCCAGGAGCAGACAGCGTCCATCGCGGCCCGCCGGGATTGCCGGAGGGGACTCTTGTTGCTGATGCCCCAGGAAGCCCCTGGTGGCCGCTGCCATCCGCTAAAGTCTTACGANNAAAGTCTTACGAAATACGTAAACAAGAAAGGACGAATGTACGATGAGCAAACCTGGTCGAGTCGCGAAAAAGGCCAACCACGGTAAACGGCCGGCGAACAGCAAAGCCCGCAAACAAAAACGCAAGAAAGTGAAGACGTAACGTGGCCAGCAAAGAACCGCTTGTTCCGTTTAGCGATTACAACCTGAACGTGGTGATGGCCGGTCAGGAAGGTATTCGTCAATACAATCCGCAGCGGCACGATATGGAATTGCTGACGGCGATCGTCCTGGAAGACGTGAACCGCGGAGTGATCGTGGGGTATCTGGACACGTCCCCGGACGATTTCTGGGTGCGGGGTCACATGCCCGGCATGCCGCTTTTGCCTGGTGTGCTGATGTGTGAAGCGGCGGCCCAACTGGCCAGTTACTACGTGCAAAAGTACGACGTGATGGGCGCCGAAATGATGGGCTTCGGCGGACTGGAAGAGGTCCGCTTTCGCGGCACGGTGCGTCCCGGTGATCGGCTGGTCATTCAGTGCAAACAGATCAGAGTCCGACGAGGCGCCCTGGTCATCTGCCAGTTCCAGGGCTACGTCGACCAAAACCTGGTCGTGGGCGGACAGATCCGCGGGATCCCTCTGCCAGCCGACGCCCTTCGCGCCGCCGACGCGAACGGCTAAGGGCCAGTTGTGGGGTGAGGACTGCGGGGGGAGGACGTGCTCGTGCCCTCGATCACCAATCCCTGAGTGCAGCGATGACCTGTGATGCTGCAGCGGTTATTTATTTTTTGATCACCGATTCCTGATCACGAATTCCTGATCACCGGTTGGCGATGATGATGGCTCGTCGAGCGCTTCCCAAGATCAACCCCGCTCTGGATCTCTCGCGGCACCTGTTGACGTTCGAGCAGTTGTCGGGTCCCTGGGATGCGACCGCGTTGTTTGGCCGCCGTGCGCCGCTTGAGCTGGAGGTGGGTAGCGGCAAGGGCTTGTTCCTCTGCAATGCGGCGGCAGCCGATCGTGATGGCGACTTCCTGGGAATCGAAGTCTCGCGGAAGTACGCGCGGTTTGCCGCGGCCAAGCTGGCCAAGCGGAAGTTGGACAATGCCTGCCTGGTACACGGGGATGCCAGCCGGGTATTGGCCGAACTGCTGCCCGACGGGGTGTTGCGTGCCGTCCACATCTATTTCCCCGACCCCTGGTGGAAAAAGCGACATCATAAACGGCGGATCATGAACGCCCGCTTCCTGCAGCACGTCCAGCGGACCTTAAGGGCGGGCGGCCAGCTGCATTTCTGGACCGATGTGAAATCGTACTTCGACCACGCGCTGGCGATCCTCGAGCGAGAGACCGACCTGAAGGGCCCCCGGGCAGTGCCGCCGTCTGTCGCCACCCACCCCATGGATTACCGCACCCATTTCGAACGCCGTACGCGACTGCAGCACCAGGCTGTCTACCGCAGCCGCTTCACCAAACAGACCGCTTGACGCAGGGGCGGGCTCCGCGGGCGGGATCCGGGACCCGAAATACTGGATAGGGGATGTGGCACCCGCACCGCCTGGCGTCGACCCTCTCTGCCGCGCCCCGCGGCTCACGCCACCGGCTGCTGCTGCTCGTAAGTCCTCTGCCGGTCGTCCCCCTTCAGCGACTGGCTGAGGGCAATCTGGTACAGCCGTTCTCCGTGGGGGGTCGGATACCGGCCGGTGATACACGCCTGGCACAGCTGGTCGTCATCCAGACCGATGGCGCGGGGGACCGATTCGACCGGGAGATAGCGCAGCGAATCGGCGCCCAGTTCGTCGGCCATTTCGGCCTCGACCTGCGGCGTCAACTTGCGATTTTTCAGGAACCGGGCGGCGAACAGCTCGCTGATCCGGGACATATCGATCCCGTAAAAGCACGGGGCCACGATCGGCGGGCAGGCGACGCGAACGTGGATTTCCCGCGCCCCGCCCAGCTCCTTGATCCGCTGAATCAACACGCGCATCGTCGTCGACCGCACGATCGAATCCTCGACCAGCAACACCCGTTTGTCCTGCAACACCTCCGGCAACGGGGTGTACTTCGTGGCCGCCTTCTGTTTGCGATTCGTCTGCCCCTCGATAAAGGTGCGGCCCGAGTAGCGGTTGCGGATCAAACCTTCCACAGAAGGCAGCTTCAGCCGGTAAGCCAGGGCATCGGCGGCGGCCTTGCTGGTGTCCGGAACCGGGACCACGATCGTGTCCTGGTCCAGCGGCACCGACCCGTCCGCCAGTTCCAGCCTCGCCAGTTCCTCCCCCAACGCCTTGCGAGCCAGGTAGACGCTGCGGTCGTCCATTTTGCTGGCCACGTTGGCGAAATAAATCCATTCGAAAAAACAGTGAGCCTGGCGGGGACTGGGTGCGAAAGATTCCACCCGCAGCGTGCCATCCACAATGATCACCGCCTGCCCGGGCAACAACGACTTGATCGCCCCCGGATCGAAACCCAAATTCAACAACGCCACGCTTTCGCTGGCTGCGGCAAACAGAGGTCCTTGCCTGGCATAGCACAGCGGCTTGACACCCAAGGGATCACGCGCGACTACCATGTCGCCCAGGGCATTGAGAAACACGAAGCTGTACGCCCCGTCGAAGCGATCTGCGAACTGGCGGCACATGTCGATCAGTGACGAGCTCTGCGCTACCGCTCGGCTAATCTCGTGCATGATGATTTCGGTATCGGTATCACGCGCCAGATAATTGTCGGGGTCCTCCAACAGCTCGTTACGCAACTCCTGGTAATTCGCCAGCTGGCCGTTGAAAGCAAAGCTGAACCATTTGTGTTTCTTGACGTGATGCCGCTCGAACGGTTGAGCATAGCTGCGGTCCTCTTCGCCGCAGGTGGCGTACCGCACATGCCCAATCGCCGCTCGGCCCACGTAACGCCGCATCAAGCTTTCATGCTTGGCCCGATGCGACATGCGAAAGACTTCGCTGACCGTACCGGTCTCCTTGTGGGTATCGATCAGCTGGTGGCGACGGGGGTGAAACGTCGTGAAACCGGCCGCCAGCTGGCCGCGGTTCTGGACGTCCAGCAACATGCGGGGCATCAACCGCGAAACCTCTTCGGGATCCGCACACAACGCGCTCGGCTCGGCCGCCGGCAGGTGGTAAATGGCCGCAATGCCGCATTCCTCGTGTAGTTCGCTCATCAAGCACCGACCGCGAACATCCCGTTCGCCGCACCTGTCGTAGGGAAGGGGGAGGGCCAGACGACAAGCCGAACCACCCCGCCCCACCGGGGCTGGCTCAACTGCCGTCAACTAACCTATTGTAGAGATGCCAAATCCAGGATGCTAGATGCGGGATTCGGACGGCAAAACCCGCGATCCCCTTCCGGTCCCTCACCAGGCATCCATCCAGACCATCGCCATGCCCGACCTGTTACGTCAAGAAATCGCGACCGCCGCGGACCTGATTGTGGTCAAGATCGGCTCGCGCGTGTTGACGCGCGAGGATGGGCTCCTGGACCAGCACCGGGTAGCGACGTTGGCCGAAGAGCTGCACGAACTGATAGAAACCGGCCGCAAGGTGGTGCTGGTCAGCTCAGGAGCCGTCGTCGCGGGGATGGGCCGGCTGGGCTTGCAACGTCGCCCCACCGACCTGGCGCATCTTCAAGCGGTGGCGGCCGTGGGGCAGTCGAACCTGGTCGAATCGTACGACAAAGCCCTGGCCCGGCACGGCCGCCATGCCGCTCAACTCTTGCTGACCACCGAAGACATGGATCATCGAGCTCGCTATCTGAATGTGCGTAACACCCTGCTGACCCTGTTGGAGTACGGCGCCCTGCCGATCATCAACGAAAACGATACGGTCGCGGTCGACGAACTGCAGAACACGTTTGGGGACAACGACCGGCTGGCCGCCGCCGTCACCAACCTCTTGCGAGCCCCCTTGCTGGTGCTGCTGTCCGACGTGGACGGACTGTACGACGGTGATCCCAACGACCCGCGATCCCAGGTGATCACCACCGTCACCCAGATCGACGACTCCATCCTCCGCCTGGCCGCGCCGGGCGATTCCGCAGTGGGGAAGGGGGGAATGGCCAGCAAGCTGCAGGCCGCCCACATCGCCACCGCCGCGGGCGAAAACGTGATCATTGCCAACGGTCACCAGAAAGGCACCCTGGCCCGCATCCTCGCCGGGCAGCCGGTCGGGACCCTCCTGGTCGCCCAAGGCCAGACCGTCTCGTCCCGCAAACGCTGGATCGGCTTTACCGCTCAACCCCGCGGCCGGCTGCTACTGGACGACGGTGCCGTCCGCGCCGTACGGACCCAGGGCCGCAGCCTGCTGCCGATTGGGATCATCGGCGGCGAAGGCAGCTTCCAGAAAGGGGACGTCGTCGCCATCTGCGATCGGTCCGGCCACGAATTTGCCCGCGGCTTGACCAACTACAGCGCGGACGAAATCTCCCGCATCCAGGGGCTCAAAACCAACCAGCTCGCCGCCACCCTCGCCCACAGCCCCTACGACGAAGTCGTCCACCGCGACAACCTGACGCTCACGGGCTGAAAGAAGAGTGAATGGTGAAGAGTGAATGGTGAATGGTGAAGAGTGAATGGTGAAGAGTGAAAAGTGAAGAGTGAAGAGTGAGT
>WVZU01000068.1 GCA_011772275.1 Planctomycetales bacterium
TGCGGGCATTTTTTGAACATGAGGTAACCGAGAGAACAGAGCATGGCCATCCCTTCCGTTGACTCCGTTTGCTCCTGTTCAAAATCCGCATATTTTGGCTGCGGCCTCCTGTTCAGAAACCCCTTGCCGCGACAGCTGGTCGCGGCAATCAGCGAAAGTTTTGCGAAAAAATGAGAAAACCAAGCGATCCCACGGAGACAAACGCCATGACCATCAAGCAACTCAACGGCCGTACCATTCGCGTCGACGTCGCGCCGGGCGAAGTGATCGACAAGATTACGATCCTGGAAATCAAACAGCAACGGATCAGCGACCGGGCCAAGCAGCGGAATGTGACCACCGAATTGAACGTCTTGAATGAAGCCCTCCGCCGCCACATCGAGAGCTCGCACCAACTCCAACAGATCCAGGCGGCACTGCGGGATGTGAACGGGCAGCTGTGGGATATTGAGGACGAAATTCGGGTTTGCGAACGCGACAAGAACTTCGGCCCGAAATTCATCCAACTCGCCCGAGCCGTCTACCAGACCAACGATCGCCGAGCGGCCTTGAAGCGGGAAATCAACGAACTGCTGGGCTCAGCCATCATCGAAGAAAAAGATTACCAGGACTACTCCAGCCCCGACTCCTCCAGCACACCATCGAACTGACCGCTGATCGGCTTGCTCTCATCGTTGGCCGTGTCCATCAGCTTGGCGTTGATAATCGTGCCCTGCACGCGTCCCGAGTCGTCCGTGTTGCGAATCGTGACATTCGCCGGTTCGCCTTCCGGGGTGTAGTAGACAATGTCGTTGGGCTGAGCGGCGTACCAGATCCGAGCCGACAAGGACTGGCCCAACAAGGCTGCCAGCTCGTCGCCGGGCAATACCACCCGCATAAAGAAAGACGGATACGACTCTGCCTCCTGGCTGGCATAGCTGGTCACCATCAGGACCGCCGGGGTGCGGGACGTGGAACGAACCAGCTTGAGGTAGCAGCTGGAAATCTTGAGGGTCCGCCCGCCCACATTCAGCTCGATGAACCGCGTTGGCGCTAGCGGGGGTGGGGGCGGAGCGACATCGCTTGCTTTCGGAGCTGGCTGGGCCGTCTTCCGGGGCGCGGATTTTTTCGCGGGGCCCTCGGAATCTTCCAGGAAGCCACAACCCGAAACGGTCAGCACCAATAGGCCACACAGCAGCCAGGACCGCGGGCAGGTTGCCGATGGCAGATCGCGCCTGCACAAACCGGCGCCCCAGCGTTTACCGCGCCTCGTCGCCGGTCGATCATGCCCCGCTTTGATTGCCGTCATCGTCCCCACATCTCGTATCCCGTGGCAAACGGCCAAGGACCCACCCTCAGCTACTCATTCAGACTCGCGACTCATGCCTCAGTTTGTTTGTTTTTTTCGCCTCTCGCCGCCTTCATTGTAACATAGCCAGATTTGCATCTGAAGGCAGCCTGCCACCACCGTTCGCCCCGATATAGCCCCATACGGTTCCAAGCCGGCCATCGCCTGGCGACTCGATTTACCTGGGGCCTCCTGGACCTGAGGCTGGCGCCACAGGCTTTCTCCTGCTCGCCGCGTCGCCCCTGGCGACCAGACAGCTCATGCATCAAACGGTGTTGGGGTAGGGGCTAGGAGCTAGGGGTTAGGGGCTGGGGGGNNAGCTAGGGGTTAGGGGCTGGGGGGGTAGCGCCTGCCGTCGTTCAGCCGACGGCTGTTGCGCAAGGCGGGCTGGCAGGGCTGTTTTTCTCCCGACGGCATCACAACACCCGTGTGCGTTCCTGCTCAAGACTGCCCACCAGAAACTCGATTGCCCGGTCGGCCATCCGGTTGTAGTAATCGAAACCGTGGCCGCCCCCGCTGGTCTCCAAGTCGCACTGGTGGGGCACGCCCAGGGCCGCCAGCTTCATCCGCAACCGTTCGGCACTTTCATGCCAGGTGGTATCGGTCGGATCGCAGGCGAACCAGGTATTGCGGGGCCAGTACAATGGGTGCACATGCAGCGTGGCGGTGTCCTGCCGCACCGCTTCGGCGTTTCGATACATCTGCCTCAGCGGCTCATGCCCCTCCTCCCAGCGCAGCTGGTAATCAATGGCAGGCGCCAGGGCCGCTACCGTCGGAAACGTATCGGGGTACTTGAAGGCAAACCGCAACGCGCCTTGCCCTCCCATGCTGGTGCCCAACAGGGCCAGCCGCGGCGGCTGGCTGCCCCAGCGACGCTGGACGTACGGCAGCACGTGATCCAACACGTGCCGCTCGGCCGTAACCTCCCCATCAAATTCCTGGCAGATCCGATCCGTCCACCAGCTGCGCTGCGTGCAGGGGGCGATCACCCGCAGTCCGTGCTGTTCGAAACGGTCGGTAAAGGCCGGTTTGTCCACCAGCCGGCCCACGTGCACACCGTGCAGATAGATCACCACGTAACCGTGCGGGCTGGCCACCGACGGTTCAAAGACATCGCAGGCATGTCCGCGGATTGTGATTGGAGCCCAGTTTCCCATCAGCCTGTCAGGGGACCCTTCTTGAAAACTTCTTAAAAAAAGTGCCATTCATGCTCGTCACATTCACCGCCCCGATCTTCCACCCCTCAAAACTTCCGCCCTTCCAACTTTTCACCCCTCCCCGCCCGGCTGGACCCTCCACGGATAGCCTGAGCCTGCAACAGTCATCGCACGAGTAATCGTATTTACGACACATCCAAATCGCACCGGGTTGGCTGGGTAAGTTGAGAAGTCGAGCGAATTTGCAATTGGCTTTTTGATTTGTCAAGTTTAAACTCCAGCCGCGGATAGCACACCCTCCCGCAGGCACTCCCCCCAGTTTTTTTATGCGTATCCTGCAAATCATACCCAGCTTTGACCGGGCCGGTGCCGAAAAACAATTCGCCCTCCTGTGTGCTCATCTGCCCCGCGACCAGTTTGACGTCCACGCCTGTGCTCTCACCCGCAGTGGCCCCTACGAACAACTGTTACGCGACGCCCGGATTCCCGTGACGGTCATTGGCAAGCGGTTCAAGGTGGATCCAGTGGCCTTCGGCTCCTTGCAACAGCTGATCGCCCGGCTTGAACCCGACATCGTGCAAACCTGGCTTTTCGCCGCCAACGCCTACGGCCGCGCCGCGGCGATCCGCTGTGGGGTGCCCGTGGTGATCGGCTGCGAACAGTGTGCCGACCCGTGGAAACGCTGGTACCAGTTGGCCATCGATCGTTCCCTGGCTCGGCGGACCGCGCGGATCATCGTCAATGGCAGCGGCGTCCGCGAATTTTATCTTCAAGCGGGGATTGCCAAGGACAAGTTTGTCCTGATCCCCAACGGGATCCCACCGCACCAGCCCAGCCCGTGGTCGCGGGAGGAACTGCTGGCCCGTTGGAAACTGCCGCCCCACGCCCGGCTGGTGGCCACCGTCGCCAGGCTGTGGCCACAAAAGCGGGTCCACGACGTGATCTGGGCGGCGGAACTGCTGACGGTCGCCCGCGACGATGTCCACGTCTTGATCATCGGGGACGGCCCGCTGCGGGCCAGGCTGCAGCGGTTTCGCGACCAGGTCCAACTGCAACAGCGCGTGCACTTTCTGGGACATCGCGACGATGTGCCCCAGCTAATCGAACACTTCGACGTCCTGTGGCTGGCCAGCGGCTACGAGGGCCTGCCGAACATCCTGATGGAGGCCATGGCGGCCGGCGTGCCCGTGGTGGCCACCGACATCCCCGGCAACCGCCAGCTGGTCCGGCAGGGCCAAACCGGCTACCTCGTGCCGGTTGGGGACCGCGCCGCCTTGGCAAAATTTGCCTTTCAAATCCTGG
>WVZU01000330.1 GCA_011772275.1 Planctomycetales bacterium
GATCTGCATTTCCTACAAGGTGATGTACGACGCGCGCGAGTCGGCAAATGCTTATGTGGTCTGGCAGGATTGCCACCACGAGACGGTTCGCATGGTCCCCGGCCTGGTACTGGCCTTTATGGAGACGATTGTCCTGGCCGCCATCAGCGTCGCCATCTCCACTCGCCTCTCCATGTTGGCCAACCTCACGATCTGCACGGCGATTTACGTCGTGGGGCACTTGCTGCCTTTGCTGGTGCAGTCGGGCGTGGGCGAGTTTGCGATTGTGGAGTTTATGGGTCAGCTATTCGCTACGATTTTGCCTGTGCTGGAACATTTCAATATCTACGGTGCCGTGGCCGCCGGCAAAGAGGTGCCGTTAAGCTACCTTGGCTGGGTCGGCGTCTACACGCTGGTCTATGTCACGATCGCCATGCTGCTGGCGCTGGCCCTCTTCGACGATCGCGACCTGGCGTGACCGGTGGCAAGCGAAAAGTAAGAGGAGGGGCAATCGGGTCGATTCGGCCTGCCACGTCCGAACCCGCATACCGTAAAACCGCCTGGCGTTGCCTGGCGGCCGGTTTTTTTGCGGGATGGCGGGTCCTGGGGCCTGTCGCGGCTTTGCCGTCGGCAACCAGACCGGTCCGCCAGGAAACGGCATGGCAGGCTAACCGGCTCGGCGATCCCCCGGCACCTCGGTGTGCCAATGCGGCGGTCGGATGGTGATGGGGGGCAAGGCGGCAAAGGGACCGCAGCGGCCGTCGGGACGCCCGTCCCAGGCATGCCCTGCAATGCTCTCCAGAACCGCTTCGCAACAGGCAACGGCTTTTTGTCCGGCTGAGCCGGTCACGCGGGGGCTGCGACCGGTTTCGATGCAGTCCGCAAAATCCTCCAGTTCATCCAGCAGCGCATTACCCGGCTCGACACCAATCTCCTCAAAGGGTAGATAGTGCTCAAATAGCTCAGCCTTCGCTCGCTGTTTCTCCTGGACAGTCATCGATTCCGGATCGGGGAGGTCTTCACGCAAGGATTCGCTGGCGCGGACCACCGTCGCCGAGTGCTCGGCAAAGTTCATGGTCACGACTGCCTGGGGACACCAGACCTGCATCTCTCGCGTCTGTTGGTAGCTGACACGCGAAGCGGTCAAATGCGCAACGCAGCCATTGGCAAACGTGATCCGCACGTCGGCTGCGTCTTCGTGCTGGCCCATCACGCTCACGCCCAGCCCGTCAAAACTCACGGGTGGGCTGTCGACAAGCGATAAGATCAGGTCCAAATCATGAATCATCACGTCCAGGACCACGCCGATGTCGACGGATCGAAACGAGTAACCGCTAAATCGTCGCGCCTGGATGAATTTGGGTTCTACGATCTGCTGGCGGACGGCGTTGAATACGGGATTGAATTGTTCGACGTGACCAACCTGCAGGACACGCTTGGTCGCTTCCGCACAGGCCACCAGTTGACTGGCCTCAGCGGCGTGGGCAGCCAACGGTTTTTCGATCAGCGTATGAATTCCGCGGTTCAACAGCTGGACGCCAATCTCGCCATGATGCCGGGTGGGTGCAGCGATCACGGCGGCATCGATGCGGTCCAGCAGCGTGTGGTGGCTGGCATGGGCCTCCACCCCCAGTTCCTCCGCCAGGCTAGCCGCGGCCTCCTGCAGCGGATCGGCGATTGCGACGAGCTGGAACGAGGGCAGCCGGCTGGCGAGTCGAGCGTGGATGCGGCCCAGATGTCCGGCGCCGATGACGGCGAGGCGAATTTTCGAAGTCACATTTATGGCGGCCGGCGAGATAACGGCCGGCCTCTGCAGTTTCGTCAAGCGGCTCGACGGCGTTCCCGCGAACGCCCGTGTTTACCTTCCTGCTGGTTTTGGATAAAGGTTAGCAGTTGATTAACCCGCGGTATCAGCTGATCATTGCCTCGCAAAATTTCCCGCGCATGGTCCAACCCCACCTTGGCGCGGTAGATCAGCCGATGCGCCTCGGCCAGACAACGTATCGATTCGGCCGAAAACCTGTTTCGTTTCAGGGCCACGATGTTAATGCAGCGAGGTCGGGTCGGCTGCCCTTCGGCCAGCATGAAAGGAGGCACGTCGTGCAGGACGCGGCTGAGCCCACCCACAAAGCTGTAGCTGCCGATCGTGGTATAGTGGTGAACGCACGCGTTGCCCGACAGCGACGCGTAGTCTTGCACATGTACATGCCCGCCCAGCAGGCATCCGTTGGCCATCACGATCCAGTCACCCAGGCGGCAGTCATGCGCCACATGGCAGTTGGCCATCAGATAATTATGGCTGCCGATGGAAGTGATCCCATCCTCCTTCTCCGACGCTCGGTTGATCGTAACCCCTTCGCGGATCACGTTGTGGTCCCCTATCTCGACTCGCGTGTCACTTCCCTGGTAGCTGACATCCTGCGGTTCGCCGCCAACCACGACGCCGGGGTAGATCTTGTTGTCCTGGCCAATCGTGACATGTCCGGTCAGCGTAACGTGGCTCAACAGGCGGGTACCGCGCCCAATACGCACGTGTGGGCCAATCACACAATAGGGGCCAATTTCGACCTCCGTATCGATTTCCGCGCGCGGGTCTACCGCGGCGCCGTCGGCAAATAAGGTAGACATAATCTGCAGCTCCGTATCCGATCTCGCATCTCGCAGACCGCCGACGATCGCGCGTCAAGCCGACAGTCTTCGGGGCTCCATTTCCACTGCTTCGTTCAGCAGCGCCTTGACCAATTCGGCATTCAAGCGGTGTCCGCTACGGTGAGCGACGATTTTTCCGACGATCCGGCAACCTGCCAGCGAGAGGTCTCCCACAATATCCAGGATCTTGTGCCGCACGCATTCGTCCTCATACCGCAGTTCGTTTTCGATCGGTCCTTCCTGGTCAAACACCAGCACATCGCTGGGCTGCACCCGTTGGCCAAAGCCCTGCGACAGCAGCCACTTGGCTTCCTGGTCCAGCATGAACGTACGACAAGACGCCAGCTCGCGACAAAAAACTTCCCGGTCCAGAGAAAATTCCGCCGTCTGCCGTCCAATCGCCGGCGTGGCGGCCGCGTAATCCAACCGGTAACGGATCGTTGTGGTGCCATCCTGTGACGGCTGGGCCTCGATCCAGTATTCGCTGTCACCCAACCGGGTCACCTGGCGAACGATCAATTGCTGGCGAAGGGCATCTTGCGCGACCAGACCGGCCACTTGCAAAGCATCGACGAACTGCTGGCTTGACCCGTCACAGCCGGGCATCTCGGTCTGGTCCACCCAGACCTCGCAGTTATCAATGCCCAGTCCGGCCAAGGCCGCCAGGATATGTTCCACCATCTCAATCGTCGCGCCATCTTTAGACAAACTTGTCCGCCGGGGCGTTTCGATGCGGTTGGCCACCAGCGCAGGAATGCGTACGGGGCTCGCCAGATCATGACGTACAAACACGATTCCGCTGTCGGGCGGGGCCGGCCGGAACTCGACACAAACGTCAATCCCGCTCCAGTAGCCAAAGCCACGGACCGTCGCCCTGCTTTCGATCGTGTGCTGTCGGGTCGTCAAGTTCAACGGAAAGGCCTGGTCACGGGTAAGACATCCAGAACAAACCGCGGAAAACGGCGCTTTCTAAGCGGCCGGCGTTCAGGCCCAGCGCCCGATCAACGCCGAGGCGGCAGGACACCCTGCTTGCCCCCTACGCGTGGTGCCGGTACCGCGGGCCTGGCACCACCATGCAGGGCCTTCAATATCCAGGGGGTGATATCCAGTTGGGCCGCGTTGTAGACGATCGGCCGGCTCATCCCCTTCACCACTTCTTCCGGTCGATGGCTGTCGATCTCGTCGCCATTGAACTGGACAACCAGTCCAATCCCGTTTTGCTCGCAATAACGCTTGGTCTCCGTCTGGATCTCGTAATAGACATTCCAGAGAATCTGCGATTCCTGGTTACGAATGTCTTTTTTTAGTTTGTTGGCCTTCACCGTCCAGTCCGCCTTCATCCGTGTAATCCGTTCCTCCAGCTGGTTGTAATCCGATGTGCCCGGATTCAGCTCGCTTAGCTGCTTGTCCATTTGCACAATCTGATTCCGCTCGTCCTGCAATTCCTTGCCGGCGGCTTCGAACTGCTTTTTCATCAGCTCCATCGAACTCTTGAAACGCTGGTGGTTCTCCAGGATGTACTTGATGTCGATCACCGCCATGCGACTGGGTGGAGGACCAGCGGCAACCTGTCCCCAGCCGGTGGCCGAGTACAGCCCAAAGGTGCTTAGCGAAAACAGAAGAAACAGACGGGTCGTCCGCGATGCGGAGAAGAGGCGATTCAACACGTGTAGCACTCCTTGCTAGCTAAGATGGTCTTCCCTGACCACGTGAATCTGGAATGTGGTGCCGCTCTGGGGCGGCAGGCAAGTTCGACGCGTAGTCTGCACGGGGCGAAATTTGCGGCGGTATTGTGTCGACAACTGCAAGCCGCGTAAAGGCCAGTTTCCCCCTTTTCCGAGAAACAATGGCTGGTTTTTTTTCGCAAAAAACACCCGCCCGGGATACGCGGGGGCCGCGCGAACAGTTCACGGCAATCACCGACCGAGGCGGCGGGACAGCTAGCAGCGGTGGCGGGGAAGGGAAAGGGTGCGGGTTGACCGTCCGATTTTTCGTGAGCGGATCTGACCCGCGGGCAGCGCAACGGCACAGCAGCGTCGCGGGAAGATGAGGGGGCAGCCAAAACGGGTGGGTCGAACGGAGCTCTGGCGCCGGGAACAAACAGCTGGCCAACGACCGGCCAGTCCCGGCCTGAGGGTACCACCGCAGTTGAGATACGCGGGGCATCTTCCGGCGATCGGCTGCCAGCCCTGCGGACCGCTGGCGGATGTCGCACCGCGCTGGGCCGGTAAAAACGCTGGACTTTGCCCGCCAAGCCACTCCAGATCCCCTGCTAGCGGCGTGGTGGGTCGAGCGTGACGGTCAGCGTGATTTTTTTTCCGTCGCGGGCCACCAGCACGTCCACCGTGTCGCCCGCCTGGTGCCGTCCCAGCGCATTGGCAAAATCAGCCACCGTTGCGACCCTGGCTTTGCCAAACCGAAGAATCACATCCCCCGGCCTGACCCCACCCCGCTGGGCCGGACTGTCCTCCGCGATGCCTGCCATGCGGACCCCCGGCTGTTCATAACCGTAATCGGGCCGGCTGCCGAAGTAGGGCCAGCTGCCCCCGGCGATCTGGGTACGCTTGGTCGCCTGGTAGGTGGGCCGCTGATCGGCCGTCGCGAGGGCCAGGGTGATGTCGGCAACCAGCGACGCAATCCGCCGCATGCCGGCGACATCCAACTTGTGGGCATCGTCGCTGGGGCGGTGGTAATCGGGATGAGCCCCGGTGAAGAAGTGCATCACCGGAATTTTTTTCTCGTAAAACGAAGTGTGATCGCTGGGACCAAACCCGCTGGGCTTTTTTACGATGCGGAAGCCATGTTGAGCATTCAGGCGCTTGATCAACAAATCAAATTCCCCGGCCGTTCCCGTTCCGTGCAGGACCAGCTTGTCGTCCCGCAATCTTCCCACCATGTCCAGGTTCAACATGGCAATCGTCCGTTCCAGCGGGATGGGTGGGTTGGCGGTGTAATGGGCACTGCCCAGCAAACCTCGTTCTTCCCCCGTAAAGGCGACAAACACGACCCGCCGCGGCAGCTTGTGATCCAGGGCGACCAGTCGTCGAGCGACTTCCAGCATCACAGCCACTCCGCTGGCATTGTCGTCCGCCCCGTTATGTACTTTTTGCGAATCTGGTTCCAAGGAATTCGTGTCCCCATAGCCCAGATGATCGTAGTGGGCTCCGATCACAATGGTCTCTTCCGCCCGCGGCCCGACGCCCTCCAGGCTGGCCATCACATTGGATACCTGGACCTGCTGACGTTCCAGGGACGACCGTCCCGCGGCTCGCCAACCGGTCAAATGCCGGCTGAACGGTTTCCCTGTCTGGTCAATCTGGTGCTCAAGCTGCGCCAGATCCTTTCCCAGGGCCGCGCGGAGGACGGGATCCAGCACCGCACGTCGGCAGTGAAAAATGGGGATGCTGCGGTCCGCACTCCCAAACCCGGCTCGTCCAAACCCCAGCAGCGGGTCGGTCACGGCGATTTTCCGACTGAGTGCCGCAATCTCTGCGGCCAACGTTCCTATCTTGTCGCGATGCCCGGCGACTTCCTCCGCGGTGGGGTCCTCCAGTTCACGCAGCTTTCGGTTTTCCGCCGCCAGATCATCCACGGCGACTTGCCACCGCTTCTGCAGTTGAGCGACCTGGTTGTCGATTTCGAATTTACCCGTACAAAAAATAATCGCCCTGGCACCGTGGTTTACGGCGCTGGAAATTTTCGCGGGAAAAAACGCGTGCCGCGACGGGTCTTCGCCAAAGGGGCTATGATGGTGCCCCCGCAGTGGCTGGTGGCGAAGGACGATCACGCATTTGCCCTCCACATCGATCCCCGCGTAATCGTCATACTCGGCTTCCTGGGCAGTGATCCCGTAGCCGACGAAAGCCAGGGGCAGATCGAATTCCGCCGAGCCTCCGGCGGCCAGCGTTTGAAACTCCTCACCCAGCTGAAAAGGCGTCCCGGCTGCCCGGTCTCCTTCCCCAACGAACCACAGACGGTTGGCGGCCGCCGGGCCCAGTTGGGCGTCCATCGTCACCGTAAACCGCTGAAACGGACCTTCCGGCAGGACGGCGGTGCGGAGCCCGATGGACTGAAACTGTTCAGCGATGAAGGCGGCGGCCTTGTCCAGTCCGCCCGTTCCGATGCCGCGACCTTCATAGTCATCGGAAGCCAGGAGTTGAACCGTGNNGCTCCGCCGCAACATTCTCCGCCCCAATGCTGGCACACGCTGCCGACAGGCCCACCACCAGCGATAGCAGCGGCATCACATTCCGGAAGGCCTCTGAAATCATGCAAACCCTCTCTTTCTGTTGGCCCATCGATCGGTTGCGGCTCGTCAATCCCCGCATCCTCAATCCCCGCATCCTCAATCCCCGCATCCTCAATCCCCGCATCGTGATCTTCGCATCGTGACCGATGCGGTCCCCATAGGCGCGTGTGACGCACAACCCGCTTACCAGGAATTCTTGATGCC
>WVZU01000414.1:0-257 GCA_011772275.1 Planctomycetales bacterium
GTGTTCGGTTAAGAGTACATTGCATCGCAGTCTTAACCGCCACTCTTAACCGGATACCCTTAACCGATTTGCTTAATCGCTCTCCAGAGGCCAAACAATATGGCTGAGTGAAAAAACTCCCACTCATTTTTGGCAGACATCGCCAGCAATTTCCGTCTTCCAGGGAAGATTTCCTTTGCCCTTTCAGTCGCTTCTTACTCCCAAATTCCTCTGAAGACCCCCTCTGAAGAACCAAACAATGATCCCCATCCCTGCTC
>WVZU01000414.1:330-10771 GCA_011772275.1 Planctomycetales bacterium
ATGGGGTCGGAGATCCGACTTGGAGGCGGGATGCGGATACCGCGTCATCCGAAGCGGGAAGGGGCTGCAGAGCCCCGGTGGCCGGATCGATGGGGTCCGGCAGCCAATCGTGGACTTCGGATCCATCCGCCGCCGGCTGGGGTGCGATGTATTCGGCACCGGCGGCATGGTCGCCCAGCGGGATGCCGCTAAAAATATCCGCCCGCAAATCAATCGCCGCTCGGCTCTGCGGATTGTAATGGATTGCCAGATTCACATATTTCAACGCGCGTTCCGCCTCCCCCAGGGCCCAGGCCCGCTGTGCCTTGAGGAAGTAGTTGTGTGCGATACGTCGCTTGGCCAACGGGCTCAATTTTTCGAACTGGACGGCATGCCGATGATGGAATTCCATCGCCGCATGGTTCCCTTCCTGAGTCAGCTCGGTGTCGCCCACAATATGTGGCGTGATCACGACCAGGATTTCGCGGCGATCCAGGGTTTCGGACTTTTGCCGGAAGAGGGGTCCCACGGCGGGCAGGCTGCCCAAGAGGGGGATCTGCGTGGAATTCGACGAGATATCGTCGCGGATCAAGCCGCCGATGATCACGGTCGAACCATCGTAGGCGATGATGTTGGTGGTGACTTCCGTCACTTCCTTGTCGGGCAACGTGAACCCCCCTTCCACACGCACCGAACCGGTCGACAGTTCGGGGTGAATTTCCATCCGGACCAGCCCGTCATTGGAGATAAACGGCCGGATCCGCAACTGCGTGCCGACTTCCAGAAATTCGACCGATTGCGTGGTCGCTGTTTCGGTAACCGTCGAACTGACGTAACCCAATTCGGCACCAATCAGAATTTCCGCTCGCTGCTTGTTCAAGACCAGCAAGCGCGGTGTGGCGATCACGTCGGTATCGCCAACCGTCTCCAGGGCGTCCAGCAGGAAACTGATGCTGCTGTTGAGGATCCCGACTTTCAGTCCCCCGTCGCTGAAATTCAACTGGCCCAGGGAGAGGGGCGGATTGCCGGAGATGATCCGCACGTCGTCATGGTCCTTCAACAACTCGAAGTCCACCCCCAGTTGATTCGAATCGTTTAACTTGACACTGAGGATCATGGCCTCGATCGCCACCTGCAGCGGTCGCACGTCGACATCGCGGAAGACCCGATCGATCTCCTGCAAGACCGACACATAATCCCGCACCAGCACGACCTCCGCATCGGCGTAATTGTCACCGCCGGCATTCGCCGAGTCGGCGCCGATTCCGCTTTCGGCTGGCGCGGTGACACTGACGGTACCCAGCGAGGGGGTCAGCAGCGGCGTGATCAAGGCCTGCAAATCGGACGCTCGAATGTAATTCGGCCGAAAGATCCGCGTTACGATTTGTTCGACCTCCGCGGGCTCGGTTTTGAATTCTTCGGGCAAACCGACGTAGATAATCTCCGCTTCGCGGTGATCCACATATCCGGTCGACTTCAGAATTCCGCGGAGGGCGGTCTCGAACGACACGTCCTGCATCGTCCCGGTGACCGTTCCCTGCACGCTTTTCGTCGCCACAATGTTGCGACCGCTCCCACGGCTCAACAACTCCAGCACTTCGCGAATATCAATATCTTTCAATTGCAGCGAAAGTCGATCTTGGCCTGCATGGATCACCTCTTTGTGCGAATTCGGTGTCGCCGGTGGCGCCAGTTCTGGCAAGCGTCGTTGGGACGGGTCCGTTGTGGTTGACTGGCGAGCGATCTGCCGATCGTCCTCGCGTTGGCGGCGCTCCAGCACCTTGTCCAGCAACTGCATCATCGTGGAAACGGGCAGCGACGGTTCGCTTTTGTCGACTTCCACCTGTTGGCGAACGGCCGGACGCAGCGTCGCCACAACCGGCTCGCCGGCGGCGGCCAGCGGCATCTCCACCGCGGGGTTCGGCGACAAACCGATTGGCCTGGCTGGGATCGAGTGGGGTGTGGCAGGTTGGGCGGCCAGGGGGCCGGCCGGGGGCGTCCGTCTCACGGCACCCGACGCCGATCCGTTGCGGACCGGCCCCGGCCAGGCGGTGGTCGGTGTTGGATCCGCGGGCCCGGAGCCGAGCGGATTGGCCGATTCCCGCTCGATACGCGGGGCCTGCACCTCCGCCTGCCCGGCTTCGACAAAATCTTCGCCGGTGTCCGCTGCGGTCTCGACTGCCGCCGAGCCGACTGCCGCAGGGCCGACTGCCGCCGGACCGGCACTCGCCACCTGCGGGGTCGCCGGGGGTTGAAAAAAAGAAAGGGCGATCCGTGAGGAAAGATCGTTGGACGTCGAGAGGTAGACTGCGGCCCCTGCGCCACAAGCGGCGAAGATCGATAACAGAACGATGCGACCCAGCATGTTCATAGGCCTTCCGTGGCTGGCAAGTTCGTGGCGTGGGCCCAGCGCAAAGCGGTCGCCCCATCACACCACGTGGGGCGAACTAATGGCTTCCCGTCAAAAAATGAATCCCCTCATGATCGCCAAATGTCGGCAACCGGACGCTCAGTTCATATTCTTCTCCGCCGCGGGCCAGCACCAGGCAGCCCGGACGGGCGGACACTATCTCGAATTCAAAGTCACCCTGGTCCAGCTGGTAGCGCAGTTTTCTCCTTGACCGCGAGGCAGGCATCGTCTCATCCGAAGGGAAACTGTACGTGCGGCCGCTAATTTTGACCACCGTGACCCGCGGGCCCACCAGGGTACCCGTCAGGGTCATGCCCAGATTTTCCGGCGTCACCTGACCGGCGGTAACCACGGCCTCCTGCTGCCCCTTCTCGCTGCCCATTCGCCCCGGTTGGGCCATCGCGTCCAGCGGCGCGAAGGGATCCGGCCTGCCATCGGGCATGGCGGCTGACCGCATCCGCGGATCGTTTGCGATCCGATTCATCAATTCGTCCCAGTCGGTGTTCGCAGCCGGGGTGGCAGCGGTGGCTGCGGGTGGCCCCGCCTCGGCAGCCACCGCAGCTACCGACGGCGGATCGAGCGAGGCGGTGGCAGGCCTGTTTTCCGCGGAAAACAGGCTGCCGAGTGCCGGGATCCAGTAGTAAACGGCGACCAGGATCGCCATCCCCAGAAACGCAGCCTTGCCCCTGTTGGCCAATATTTCCCGTGTTAGTTGTCTGTAAAGTTGATGGTGCATGGATAGGGGGGTCGTGCCTGGACGAGCCGGCATCTCTTTTATCGGTTATCGTCAGGCTCAACCTAATCGGATTTGCTTTGATTGACCGCAAAAATTACCACATTTGTCTCGCTTTCCAGCAACGCTCCTTCTTTGGCCGGCGCTTGAATGGCCAGCCGATCGATCCACACCGTTGCTGGCAATGCTTCCAGCTGTCGCAGCATGTGGAACATTTGAGCGAAATTGCCGAGGGTCCCCAGTTGGAGGGGTGTCTGCCTGATGGTTTGCAGGCTGGTGGTGGTTTGGGGGTCGAAGCGGACGATTTGCACGCCCGATTCCTGGACACTCTGGCTGATCTTGGCCAGGACGGAGGCGGCGTCGTTATCATTTTCTTGCATCCACCGCGTCACAAACGATTCTGTCTTTTCCAATTCTTCTTCTTTTTGGAAGATGGCGATTGAGAGGGGACGGGTGCGATCAATTTCTGCCTTACAGGCTTTTAATTCCGCGCGGCGCCTGGCGAGCTGGGCTTTCGCCGGCAGGAAGAAGACCAGCAAATATCCGATGCCGATCGCTGCCAGTCCCAGCGTCAGCAGCCAGTTTCCGTAGCGCCGTTTGCCGTTCATGAGGGATTCTTTCCATCTTCGGGTGGACGGTGATCTTTTCCTGCCTGCTGGTCTGGGATGGGCTTTCCGCGGATCCCGCAGGCAGGCTGTACGGCGAGGTGGGCGTCGAATCGGGCGATCGATGGCCGGCCATCCGGATTGGGCTCGCTCTCTATCGAATCCAGTTCCACCTCCGCAAACAGGGGATCCCGTCCGAGGCGGGAGAGGTAGTCGTGGAAGTGTCGGCTATTGAGCGTCGTGCCGGAGATCCGGACGACCAGTTTGCCTTCCGTTTGTTTTTTAAGTGACTGCCGATCTGCCTCGGCGGGCACGACCGTCGCGGCGGCCGTTTGCTTGGCAGCTTGATTTTGCGGGGGGCGAGCGGGCACGGCCCTTTCCCGTTGGACAACGATTTCATCCAGGGACATCGTGGCGGGCAGGGCTTCAATCAGAGCGGCGACGATCTGGGTATGCGGCCAGGGGTGTTCCAGGTAGACCGCCAGCTGTGCCATGGCATTCAGTTCTGCCAGACGGTTATCCAGGCGCGCCAGGCGGAGGGCTTCGGTCTTGGATTCGGCATGGTGTTGATCGATTTCCGCCAGTTGTTTCTCGACCGAGAGGCGCATCCGGTACTGGAACAAGGAAGCCATGGGCAACAAGGTGGCAAAGATGAAGACCACCAGGATTTGGGAGACCTGCGAGCGGCGGCGCGCGTATTCCTCGCGATAATGGTCCGGCAGAAAATCGATCTGCTGCTGAACTCGCTGTTGGTTCCGTTCCCGCCCCATCAATCAGTTCTCCCCGCGCAGTGCCAGGCCGGTAGCGATCGACCATTGGGACCGCCGCCGCGTCTCGCCACGGTCGTTCAGACCACGGAACGGATCCCCCAGCTGGCAGGGAAGTCCCAAGCGGCGCCCCAGCCAATCCACCAGCTCCTCGCTCGCCTCGCCACCACTGATAATCACCCGTGACAGGCCTTGCTGGCGAAAGGTGACCCCGTAGTAGCGGACGCACAAGGAGAGTTCACTGCAAATCCGGTCGCAGACCGGCCGCAGCGCCTGCTGGATGGCCGTGATCATTTCCGGATCTTGCTGATCACGTCGGCGGTCGCCGTTGTGCATCCGCAGCATGCCAGCGGCCGCCGGATCCATGCCCAGGCATCGGGAGACGGCTTCATCCATCTGGCGTCCCCCCACGTCCAAATATTTGACAAACAGGGGCGCTTCCCCTTGTGCGATCACCACCAAACTTTCGCCGGCGCCGATATTGACCAGCATGGAGCAGCAATTTTGATCGTGGGACCTGCGAAATTGGGAGGCGTAGCTGCGGACCAGAGCAACCGGCTCGACATCCACAGCGATCGGTCGCAGTCCCACGTCGACAATCGGCTGCAGGAACGCTTTTAGCTGATCCCGATGGCAAGCCATGAGGACAATTTCCCGCCGCATCGAGTCGCCGTGCCGCACATCGGCAGCTTCCAGATAACGCAGCTCGGCCTCGTCCAGCGGAAACGGCAATTTCCCCTGGGCCTCTTGGCGAACAACGTTGGCCAGATCGATATCGGGCGAGCTGGCGACGCGAATATTCTGGATGAAGAGGTCCGCCGCCCCCAGGCAGACCACCGCCTCGCGGCCGTAAAATCGCCGGCTGTCCAATCCCTTGCTCAACGCATCCAGCACCATGTCCGGCTGCCGGGCAGCATTCCTGTCGGTGGGATGACCCAGCAGGTCCCACCGCGCCGCCTGGGCAACCGTCTTCCGATCTCTGCTCATCTGCACCAGCTTGATCGAGCTGGTGCCGATATCGACACCGATCGGGCTGTATCGTTTACTGGCAAAACTGATCATGAAGATCTCGTCTCTCTTTAGAAAGGGTAAACCTAGGATGCTTTGCCGTATAAACTGCTGGGCAGATCCCGCTGGGGATCGTGCAGGCGGGCGATCCCGGTCAGCGGATGGATTTCAATGGCCAGGTAGCGGGCTGCGTCCCCCGCACCGGCGGTCAGCCAGATGATCGTGGGCCCGCTTGGGGCAGTTTCCCCCAGGGGGCCGAATTCCACCTCGGCCGGTTCCGGCAGCGGGTCGCCCTCCAGCCCGGCGGTAGCGGCGAAGATCGTGACCGATTCCCGGATTCCTGGCAAGGACGTCAGAGACAAAATCTGCTGGTCGGGAGGATCCGAGGGCGACCGGTTGGGGGACGGTGGTAAGGCGTGAAGGGTCGTGTCGCTACCGCTGTGCTGAATCACCACTTGGTTCAGCGATTGGTTGAAGGTGACCCGATAATGGCTGTTGAACGTGACCGCCAGATTGCGGGCATAATCCAGCTCGGCAGCCACCACGCGCCCGGCCGAGCGGAGTTGTTCGGCAATGCCGGGGCGCATGTCGGGAATCACCAAGGCGGCTACGGTGCTGAGCAGCACCAGCGCGATGAAAATCTCCAGGAGGGTGATACCGGAACGTCTCGATTCAGGATTCCGCATGGTCCGCCCCAGCCAGGCCGCTCGTCGTCGCCAGAGATCCGGACGGCACCGCGGGCCCTGCTGTCGCCGGGCGGCACGCTACCTGGCCGGTTGCGGCGCTACGATGACCGCCAGCTTGCCGCTGCTCAGCAGGGTATTCTGCTCTCTTAGGAGACGATTGAGCTGTTTGAGTTCCTCGATCATGATTTCGCGTTGTTCGGCGGGATTGACAAACGGAATCTGCTTGCCGGGTGCCGCCGGACTGGTTCGGTAAAAGCTTAGCACGCACAGGCACAGTACGTTGGCCAGAATCAGCAGCGGCCAGAAGTTGCGTTTTCGCATCATCGGAACCTCCATGGTGGTGGCAGTGACAGCGGTCTACCGTCTGCAAAGGGCAAAGACGTGCCGCTTTCATAGAATCGTTACAGATCGTCGACCCACTGGACCAAATCCCAGCGAAGAGCTTTATCCTTGGGGTGAGGCACAAAAAGCGGATTACTCCAGTCCTGCCAGTGATAGGTGACCGGCTGCGTCGCCGGTTTGATCTGGAGCCGCGGTTCGACGAGCAGCCCCTGCTGGGCCTCGACAAATTGCGGAAAGTAAGCCAGCGGACTGTTGTTGGCAACTGCAGCCAGGAAGTCGTTGGCGCGGCTTAACCACCAGGTTTCCGTTTGCTGCCATTCGTATCGCGATCGCACGCGGAGGGCCCCTGTCGCCAGCCGGCCCTCGAAATCACACGCCGTGGTCTGGGACCCCATTTTGATCTCAAATTCATCCCACACCGTGACCATGCCACGCAACACCGCCTCCGCGCCGCTCTCCAGGCGGAGGTCATCGCTGACCAGTGCGGAGGGTAGTTCGACGGCAGAGCTGGCATTGAGCAGTGGTGGAATGTAGGCGGGCGAGATGTGCACCTTTGTGCCCGCAATCCGCAGATCCACGTTGCCCCCCGCACCCATCAGGGTGCCCTGGATCGTCACGTCGTCGTACAGCAGCAGTTCGCCATTGGAATAAAAGAACCCCAGCGGATTGGTCTGCATGTCGGGCGTGAAAGAGACCCCCGCCAGACTGCTGGCCGGAATCTCTGTGGCCGAGTACACCGGACCACCCGCGTACAGCTGGTAGGTCGGCACCATGTCGGGAGGATCGAAGGGAGGGGTGTTGTGGACGGGAATGTCGTTGATCCCGATTTTTTGATCGTCCTCCAGCAGCGACAGGACGGCGGCATCGGTAGGCGACCGCGGCAAATCGACCGGTCCCTCAAACGTGCGATAATCGCCGGTACCGGCCTGTTGCATGGCTGACAGGTCGCGGAAGTAGCGGGCTCGCGTGCTGCCGGGCGGATTGTCACCCAGGTAAACCGGTACGAGGGGGTCTGTGGTGATCGTCCCCAACTTGCTGGTCTCGCCAACGAGACCGCCATTCTGGTAGAGCTTCATCGACGATCCGTCATACACCGCGGCAGCAAATACCCACTCACCGGGCTGCAGTTCCCCGCTGGAGGCGATCAACTCGGTGGTCGTCCCGCCCGTTTTCAGCAGAAACTGCAGTCGGATCTGGCCGCTGGATTCGGTGGTGCCAAGCATCCAGAAATGGTCGGCGACGGCGGGGCTGGTCGCCTTGGAAATGATTCGGCCATCGGCATAGTCAAAGTCGTCCGCGCGGAACCATGCCAGGATTGTCATGCTCGATCCACTTAGATCGATCTGTCCCAGGTCGACGTAGTCGTTCAAGCCGTCGAAGGCGGCCCCTCGGTAATCTCCGGGCACGCCATCGCTGCCCGCCACCGCGCCTTGGTAAGTCCCTTGATGCCGCTTCATCTGATCGACGGCCGTCGTCGCCTCGGCGGCTTCATTCAGCCGCCACCAGGCGATTGGCCCGTACGAGGCGTAGATGTTGGCCATGTTGTCCTGCACCTCGTCCGAGGGCAAGAGGGCCGCATCGTAGATCGCTTGCAGCTCGCCGGCAGAAAAAACTCGCGAATACAAGGCTACCTCGTCGATCCCGCCGTCAAACGGCCTGCCGGGGTAAGGGTAGTCGTCAAAAAACTGCAGCGGTCCCTGCAGGTGCACTGGACCTTCCGCGCGAAAGGGTATTTCCAGATACGTTTTCGCGCTTTGCCATTGAAAAATCGTGTGGTTCTGCACGTCACCCCATCCAGCCACCGCCGGCGACAGCTGGCGCCGGACCAGCTGGACCACCGCCATCGCCCGGTGCACGGCACGGGCCGAGGGATGGGCCGGGTCCGCAGAGTAACCGGTGCTGAACAGCGTCACCCGGTAGGGATACTCCTGCCAGTCGGGGTGCGTCTTGGTGATGGTCGTGTCCCCGGCCACAAATTGGACCTGGTAACTGTCGGTGTTGCTCAGCTGGCCCTCCAGCGTCGTTCCCACTCCAGCCCAGGAAGTCGTATGCATCATTTGCAATGCGGCACTCAGTCCGGCGTGGGCCGCTTGTCGGGCCGCTGAGCGTCGAGCGGCGTTGTGCTGCAGAAGCATGGTGGTGGTCTGCGAGCGCATCATGGCATAGGAGACCGCCAGCGCCAGGCTGATTACACCCAACACGATTACCACCGCCAGACCGCGACGATCACGAGCAGGTCCGCTAAAGCGACAGATGGGGAATCTTGGGGACATAGAGATCAGCGTGACAATTGGTAATACAAGGCGGCGGATCCGAAGAAGGGGATTACAACTTCCGAGCTGACAGCGGTGCCGGGTTCATCGGCAAGCAATTGCAATTCGATATGACAGAGGGACTGTCGCAGGCCCCTATTTCCTCCCTGAATATCCTGAACCCAGGCCAGATCATCCCAGGCCAGCGAACCGGCTTGATATGCATCCCATTGGCTGGAAGGAGGCCGCAGACGTTGATGGAAACGGACGACGCCCCGCCGCGCGCCCCCCGACTCGATGGGCATCGTCCGCAGCGTTGCAATCAGGACCGATCGGTCGACGTCGGCTTTCGCCTTGATCGCAGCCAACTCCGCACGCCAGCCGGCCAGGTCGCTTAAGGGAGGCGTCGCGCGATTGTCTTGCGACGCGCGGATCTCCACCAATTGCTGGGGGGAGGCCGGATCGGGACAATAGATCACCAATTCGCTGAACAGCGGTGGGCCGGCGGGATTCGCGGCGGTGCCCAAAGGGCTCCACACCACCAGGGTATCCGGAAAATCCCAACCGTGGACCTGCTCGTGCAGCACAAAGAAACCAGGGAATTCGGCAGTCGCGGTCGCCCGAAAGACCCGGTTTTGTATCCGCAGCACAGCGACTCTGGCCTGCTGTACCGCAGCGGCGTGACCAAACGTGTAGGCACTGCCCGATTCGACTGCGGATGACAGCGCGCCCAGCGAGACCGCCACCATGCCCAGGATGGCGATCGCGATCAGAGTCTCCAGGACCGTCAGGGCCTTGCGGCTGGGGGTGCTATTGCGGTGCGGGAACATAGGCATATACGCGGCGCAAATTCGCCAGATCTCGTCGGGTTCCGTCCGGATTATCGCGGAGGATCCGCACCTCCACAGCACGGTAGTCGCTGGCCACGCCCGGATCGAGCCGCAAGGAGTGGTCGGTGGCGTCGACGTAGTAGACTTCAATCTCTTCGCGCCAAGCGGCGAAATAACCGAGCGGCAGGCGGAAATTGGGATGCCGTAAAAAACCGCCGCTCTCCCCCTGCCCCAACTCCTGGCCCTGGATGTTTTCGACCGGCTGAGCAACGAAGCCGTTGTAATCGTCGCTGTCGTCGTACCGCGCCCGGCCCTCGCCATTCAATTCCCACGAGCTGGCCCCCAGGGGATATTCGTAAGGCCCCGCGCCGACGGCCGCATAGCGTTGGCCCATCACCTCGTCAATTAATTGCTCGGCAATCCCCATGGCGATGCTGGTTTCGACGGACACCTGGGTAGTCTGCACCGAACTGGTGAGGGCCAGCATGATGGCACCGCCGGCCACAGCCAGGATGGAAATGGCCAGGAGAGCTTCCATCAGCGAGAATGCAGATCGTCGTCCAGCAAGCGGTCGCGTCATGTTGTTACCTCGCCGGCGGTCGTCGAGCCGGATTGATGGAGGCGGATCTGAGCGACTCGAAAAGTCCGCTGCCAGAAAAAAAAGTGACGCGGTGGGGTCCCCTTAGAGCTCCCAGCGTTCCCCACCACGTCGCAACACCCGCTCCCCTCCCCAAGGTAACGGGTGCTCTCAACTCTAGGTTGGCGGTTCGCCGAGTCAAATCGTGGAAAAAACCCGACAATCGCCCCACCGCGGGGTGCGGATCTTCCT
>WVZU01000028.1:0-3977 GCA_011772275.1 Planctomycetales bacterium
CGGCCCAGATGCCCTGCAGGTTGGCCGGCAAGCCGCCGGGACGCGACGAGCTGATCAGCAGGTAGCGGCCCATGTTCGCAAACAGGGCCGCCAGGGCCGGATCGGGGGCCCCCTTCCGGTAGTTCGCCAGGCGTTCATCCGTCGCCAGGTTGCTGTTGTTGGTTTCCGGCAGGCTGAGCGTCACGCGGTTGAAAAACCGCTGGTGATCGGCCTGTTGAGCCGAGCGCAATTGAGCGAACGATTTCTGTTCTGCCTGGTCGAGGTCGGCCGTTGTGGCCGCCAGCGGATCGGACAGCTGCCGCCCGGCGATGCCGCGGTAATCGGTCGCCGCCGCCAACAACAGCCATACCTCATCAGCCGCCGTGACCGCCAGGGTATTGCCAGCGGCTTTTACCGAACCGCCGCGGGCCACCACCCGCACCCGCCCCACAACCAGCAGCCCATCGTTGTCAAACCCGTCGTTCAGATGGCCGGTCATCAGCAGCTCGCGATCGCCGACCGCCTGGGTCTCGAACCGTTCCGGGCGGTCCAGGGACACCGTAAAGGAGACCGGCCCGGTGAACCGCGACACGAAGACCTGATCGGGGGCGGACACGAAATGTTGGCGAGTAAACGAGGTCGGGCCGCGTCGATAGGTCACCGTTGCCAACCCCGTGGCCAGGTCCAGCTGGCGCCGGTAGTCCTGGACGGGATCGCGGTTGCCGGTGAACTTCAGGCGGAGGTTGCCCAGGGTCTGGAAACGGCCGAACGGCGAGATGTTTTTGGCATATTTCGGCGCGCCCTTGGTCGGGAAGGCCTTTTTCTTTAAGGCATTCGCCTCCACAAACTTCTCCTCGGCCAGCAGCCGCCGCATCTCGGGAAGATACTGGTAGCCGCCCGGCACATTGTTCTCGACGCGCGATCCTGACCAGACCGATTCTTCGTTCAGCACGATCCGTTCCTCGTCCGTGCCGCCCCACACCATGGCCCCCATCCGGCCGTTGCCCAGCACCAGCGACTGATCAAAGCCGGTCGCCGGCTGCTGGAACCATAACGAGGTCGCCGACCGCTGTCCGCCCACCGCACTGGAAGAGGCCAACAGGCCCAAGATCACCAACAGAATTCTAGTCATAGTCTGATACTTTAGCCGGTTGCCGGAGAGGGAAAGAGACCTCGGTTTGTATGAGCCCCGGCATTTATGCCGGGNNCGCCAATCAGGACGGAAATTTTTTTTGACAGGATGAACAGGATGGACAGGATGAGGATACTTGGAATTTATTGGGATGCATTTCTCGTAAAATGATTCCAGGAAACCGCTTTTGATAGTGTTGTAAACACGTTACGCACATCCAATAATTTGCTCGGTCAAGGCTTCGTACTGCACGATCGCTCGTTTCACAATGTCATCAACGGAATACAAATTTTCCCAACACTTTAACCAATTGCAGAAGAGGGAAGACACCTTGGTTTGTATTAGCCCCGGCATTTATGCCGGGGTGATGATTCACCACCCCAGCGTCGAGGCCCGTTTACGGGCCTTCTCACCGTTACGGCTTTAGCCCTGGCGATCACGCCTGGCGCTGCTTGATTTCATGTCGTTCCGCCGCGAGTCATCCCAGGCTAAAGCCAGACAGCCGAAAGCCCCGTAAACGGGGCTCAAGAGTTATTTTATGCGATCGTAACCCCGTGCTAAAGCACGGGGCTAAGAGCATGAAACCGGAAAGGCACGCGTGTGCGACAACAACCAGTTGCTGGCATCGGATAACGTGTTACAAATTTTCTTAACATTATCCTGTCCATCCTGTTCATCCTGTCAAAAAAATTTCCGTCCTGACCGGCGTCCTGTCCATCCTGTCAAAAATAAATTCGGTCGTGACCGGCGGCTAGTCCCGGCGCGCCGGGACCGGTCAGACGTTTTCCCGACACGCATTGGCGAGCGACCATGGACTATCACTTGATCCGGTTCGAGAGCATCTCGCATCCGCCGCCGCAGAGTGGGGTGACGATGGAACGCACCTTCGACTCAGTTCAGTTTTCAGGTTCGTCCGACCATTCCAGCGGGCTGACGGCGGAACGCCTGGAGGCCTTGCGTTCCTTACCCATCGTGCGGCTCGCTATGGCCTTTATGCGGCTCTGGAAGGGCTGCCTCATGGCCTGCATCGCTTTCATCACGATTGTGCTCTTGATCGCGGTATGGAAGACCAATGTCTTGGGCGGGCCCCAGGAGGTTCTGATCGTGCTGGGATTCCTGATTTTTTTCATCGGGATGACCGTCACGATGCTGCGCATCAGCAGGGTCCAGTCGTTCGGTCAGGGCGTTGCGGCGGGCCGCGGGCTGGTGCAAAATTGGCAATTGACAATCACCCGCAACGACGTGGAGGCCACCGAAGAATTTATGGGACAGGCCGCCCAGCCGCGGAGGTGCCACCCCGCAGAGATTCGCCAGATTTCGATCGGCCCCCAGGGGTCCCTGATCGCCCAGGTCGCCGATCGATCCGGCGAAACGGCATCCCCGCTGGCCCTGACCGGGCCCCTGGATCAGGAAGATGCCGATTGGCTGGCGGACACCCTCTCACAACTGTTCGGCTTAAAACCATGAAGGCCAATCCCCGCCCCGCTCACTCTGCCTGGCGGAAGAAACCCTGACAAAGGTCAACCGAAAGGAAAAAACCATGCACCGACTTTCTCTGTTCGTTGTCCTCTTCCTGCTGGCCACCGTCACGGCCACGGCCGACCAGCGGCCCGCCAAACCGAACGTGGTGCTGATCTACATCGACGATTTGGGCTGGCAGGATCTGAAGTGTTACGACATCGATGAACCGAGCCCCTACGAGACCCCGCACATCGATGCGCTCGCCAAACGGGGGGTCCTGTTTTGGGACGCCTATTCGCCCGCCCCCACCTGCTCGCCCAGCCGCGGAGCCGTCCTGGCCGGGAAACATCCGGCGCGTCTACAGCGGACCCACGTCCTGGGAGGAAAGCCCCCCCGAGCGAAAAACCCGCAGCGGGACCGGATGATCAATCCCTGGCACATGGGCCGGCTGGGGGTCGAGGAGACGACCATCGCCGAGCTGCTCAACGCCCACGGGTACCGGACCGGTCACAGCGGCAAGTGGCACATCGCCATCAATCACAATTCCTATCCCCAGCCGAAAGATCACGGCTTTGACGTCACCTCCAAGGGCCGCGGAGTGAACACGAAAATGAACCCCCACCGGCTGACCGGGTTCGCCACGGACCAGCCCGGCGATGCGTACCGGATGGACCCGCAGGGGTTCCCCCGGGATGAAGTGACCGAAAATGCGCTCCGCTTCATGCGAGAGTCCCAGGACCAGCCCTTTTTTCTGTACTACGCGACCTGGCTGGTGCATTACCCGATCCAGACCCGCAGCCGGGCTCTGCTGGAAAAATACTGTCAGAAGCTGGGGGTCGAGTTCCCCACCGATCCCAACGGCTGGAAGCTGGGCGGACAGCGCAACCCGTATTACGGCGCCATGGTGGAAATGCTGGACCACTACGTCGGCCAGCTGATCGATTACCTAAACAATACAGAAGACCCCCGCTGGCCGGGCCACAAGCTGATCGAGAACACCTACCTGATCTTCAGCTCGGACAACGGCGGGACCAAGGGCGGCCACGGGGAGACCTTCACGGACAACGCGCCGCTGGCCGGCGGCAAGGGCAGCACCCAGGAGGGTGGCGTGCGGGTGCCGCTGATCATCGCCGGGCCCGGCGTCCAGACAGGTGCGGAAAGCCGAGTGATGGTGAACGGGATCGATTTCTATCCGACCATCCTGGCGTGGACCAAGCTGGACCCACCGCCGGGCGTGCAGCTGGACGGTTGCGACCTGTCCACCTTGCTGGCCGAAAACCCGGCCGATCCGGGGCTGGTCAAAAACGCCTCCGGCCAGGTCCGCGGGGCGATGATGCACCACTTCCCGCACGGTGCCTACCCCACCTCGGCCATCCGCAGCGGCGGCTACAAGCTGATCTACAAC
>WVZU01000028.1:4126-4348 GCA_011772275.1 Planctomycetales bacterium
TGCCGGAGAAAGCCCAGGCCCTGAAAGACCAGCTGATGGCCGCCCTGGCCGAGATGGACGCCTCCCGACCCTATCTCAACCCCCACACCACGCAGGCCCTGCCGAACAAGGAGAAGGTCTGCCAGCCGGGGAAGATCGAGCGGGTGGGGAATACGGTTTCCTTATCCTTCAAGGAACGGGGCGCGAAGGTGGTGAAGGGCTACTTGTTTTACACGAAAAACA